>NZ_LGHM01000156.1 GCF_001908185.1 Bradyrhizobium sp. AS23.2 | reverse complement strand
CAACCTCATGCACCGCAGATCAATCCAAACCCTGATCGAGCCGAAATCCATCCCTCAAGATCAGTCACAGTTGAGCCTCAGCCTATGCTGATGGCTCAACCGGACAGCCGTGGGCTTGACCGGGGCATCCAGTACGCCGCGGCTTCTCGTTCAATCAGCGCCGTCTCTGGAATACTGGATCGCCCGCCCCAGTGCGCTGCGCACAAGGCGGACGATGACACTGAGTGTGGTGTCAAAAATCCTTGAGCAGTCGCTCGATATAGTCGAGCTCGATCTGCGGGCGCGAGGTATCGCCGAGGCGGCGGCGCAGCTCTTCGAGGATGCGGCGGACGCGCTGGGCGTCGATCTCTCCGGGGATCTTGACCGTGTAGTCGTCGCCGAACTCGCGGCCGTGAAGAGGCCGACCGAGCGGATCGGTCTGATTACCGCCGCTCTGCTGGCGGCCGGCCCGATTGCCGGGACCATCCTGCCCATCGCCATCGCCCTGCTGCATCGCCTCGGCCATCTTCTGCGCACCCTTGCGCAAGGCCTCGAGAGCTTTCCCCTGCGAGTCCACGGCACCGTCCGCGTTGCCCTCACCGAGCTTCGAACCGGCATCGCCCATCGCACCGTCTGCGGTGTCCAGGCTGCTATCGTCGTCGCCCTGGTCGCCGTCCTGATCGCCATCCTGGCCGGGCTGTCCCTGGTCGGCCTGCTGACCTTTCTGCCCCTGCTGCTTCTGGCCCTTCTGTCCCTTCTGCGTGAGGCCGCGCTTGGCGAGTTCGTCCTGCAGCTTCTTCAGCCGGTCGCGCAGCGCCTGCTGATCCTGCTGGAGGTCCGACATCGACTGGTCGCCCTGCTGCTTGCCGCGCGAGCGGTCACGCCGGGAGTCCTGGCCTTGCTTGAAAGTCCTGTCGCGCAATTGCTGCTGCTTGCGGATCATGTCGCTGAGCTCGTTGAGCGCTTGCTCCATCTCGCTTTCGCCGGATTGCCCCGGCTGCGCCATCTGCAGATTTTCCATGATCTGCGCGAGCTGCTCGAGCATGCGCTGGGCCGCCTCGCGATTGCCTTCGCGCGCCGCCTTCTCGATCTGCTTCAGGAGATCGTCCAGATCCCGTTGCGTGATGACGGAACGATCGCGATTGGAGGATTGGCTTCTTTCCGTGGCGCGCTTGTATTCCTCGAGCTTCTGAATCGCATCGGATTGATTGTTCAGGCTTCGCCCGGACTCCTTCTGCCTGAGGCTGTCGCCGGAGTCCTGCATCGCCTTTTCCGCGCTATCGAGCAGCGCATCAGGATCCTGATCCTGCTGGGCATGAACGACCGGGAAGCCTCCCAACAGGAAGGCGAGACAGGCGATCGACATCGCCTTCAAGACTGGCACGCGTCCTAGCTTCCGCATTTCCGGTCTCGCGTAAATTGGTTGGCCCCCTCGTCGCCCCCCTTCGCCCGGCTGTTCGCCGATTTCCGATAGGCCTGCAGCTGCAAGCGCAATGCGTCCTGCTGCTGCGCCAGCTCTTCGAGCTGCTCCGGCGTAGCATTTTGGGTCTTCTGTCGCAGCTCGACGGCCTTGTCGAGAATGAGCTGGACCTCCGCGGGGAACGGCTGCCGAGGTCCAAGCGGATTTTGCTCGGCGCGCCGGGCGAGATCGCGCACCTTGCCAGCCATGGCCTCGCGCAGCTTTTGCGTCAGCACCCTGATCTCGTCCTCGCTGGCGCCGCGTTCCAGCGCCCGCTTGAGCGCGTCCTGGGCCGAGCGCAGCGCGGCGTTGACACTTCCGGCGACACCGTCGTCCTCGATGGTGACGGCGAACGCCCACATGCTCGCCACCACATCGCGCAGCGCGTCGTCGGTGCGGGCAGCCTCGAGCTGGAGCGCCAGGCTGCGCAGGCCGAGATAGCAGCCGGCATCCGGCGTGAACAATTCGGGCGCGATCATCAGCGCGTCGAGCGCGGCGTAGACGTCGGAATTCTTGTTGGCGTCGAGCGCGAGGATGCGGCGCTGCTCGATCAGCGCGCGCGCAAGCGAGTTCGTGAAGAGCCGCTCGGGCAGGCGCATGTTGAAGGGTTCGCTCCTGGCCTCGTTGCCGGCCTCGTCCTTGGCAGCGAGCGTCAGCGTGACGTCAGCGCCGGCATAAGGGTCCTCGCTGAGGTCCTTCACCGTCTGGCCGACGCCGTTGCGGGTGCGCGCGTTCGGCAGCACGAGCGGAAACTGCGGCGGCTGGAACAACGGCCGCGCGGCGTCCTTGCTGCCATCCTTATTGCCATCTTTGGCGTTGGCCGGGCGCAGGCCGATTTGCGCATCGGCGCCGGTGACGCCGTAATCGTCCTCTATCTTGTAGGAGAGCTGGAGCGCGCCGCGTGCCTGGCGCTCGGGATCCTTGACGAGCGCAATCGTCGGCGCGCGGTCCGGCGTTGCAGTGAAGGCCCATTGCGGCTGGCCGGAGGGCGCGCGGACATGCGCGGTGCCGTCGCCGGTGATGGCAAAATGCTTCTCGTTGGTGCCCTTGGGCGTGGCCTCGGTGGGGGCAACCTCCTTGAGGCCGCCGGAGGTCACGACATCCAGGTTACCGCCGGAGGAGCGCACGATCAGGGTCGAGCCGGCGGGAACGGCAAGCGGGCCGCTGGTGGGCAGCGCTGCGGCCTCCTTGTTGGCCGCCGACAGAATGACCGGCGGCCTGCCGGTGTAGAGCGGCGGAGTGACCCAGGCGTCGACGCGAATATTCGCCGGCGCCAGCACGCCGTTCCAGTCGAAGGCGGCCCCGAGCCGCATCGCGCGCTCATCGCCGGCAGCAAAGAAGGTCGCAACCAGCATCACCATGACCAGCGCACGCAGCGCCCAGGGATCGTGCAGAGCGATCCGCGGGTGCGGCAGACCGGCACGGATGCGTTTGATCGAGGCCAGCGTGCGCTCGCGCTGCGCCTGCCACAAAGCCTGCGCGACCGGATCTCGCGAGGTCAGCGTGTCCGTGAGCGTGGTGGCCGGGCGGTGACGGATACCGGAGCCATGGTCGAGTCGGCTCAGGGCCTCCTCGCGGCTCGGCCAGCGGAAGCGAACCAACGGGAACAGGGCGGCAATCGCGATGCCGGCGAAAACGACGAGGCCGATAGCACGAGCGACGAACGGCACGGCCAGCCAGAGGCCCGCCCAGGACACCACCAGGAACAGGCCGACAACTGTCAGCAGCCGCGCCAGATGCGGCCAGGCACGCTCCCACGCGATGGCATAAGTGGCCCGCTTGAGGGCCTGCGCCAGCTTCAGCCGCGACAGAGCGTCGCCATCGCGGATCGGGTCTGACGGGTCGGGGGTGACGCCGTTCAATCAACTCTCCAAGTTACCCGAAGTTACCCGGTCGAACGAAGCGTATCACAACGGCAGCACTGAGGCATCCGTTCCTGTACGGGAGACACCCCTTTTCCCGCATAACACGAGGACGTGACTGGCGGTGCGCAACCCCGTAATTTCCGCGCCGCCATTCCCAAGGGAAATGAAGGAAACGCCATGGACAAGAAAATGCACGACAAGGGCCTGGAAGTCCGCAAAGCGGTGCTTGGCGAGGCCTATGTCAACAACGCCCTGAAGAACGTCGACGACTTCAACCGTCCGTTCCAGGAGATGCTCAACGAATATTGCTGGGGCACGGTGTGGGGCCGCGAGGAGCTGCCGCGCAAGACCCGCAGCATGCTCAACATCGCGATGATCGCGATCCTCAACCGCCAGCACGAATTCCGCGCGCATCTGAAGGGTGCGCTCACCAACGGCGTCAGCCGCGACGAGATCCGCGAGATCCTGATGCAGGTCGCGATCTATGGCGGCATGCCGGCCGCGGTCGACAGTTTCAGGATCGCGCGCGAGGTGTTCGCGGAGATCGACGGCAAGGCGTGAGCGGCGGCAACCTCCGCTGTCGTCCCGGGGCGCGCGGAGCGCGAGCCCGGGACCCATAATCACAGGCCGATGTGGTTAGCGGGACTCGGAGTGATCGCTTTCGCGCGAACAACTTCTCCCTGGAGATATGGGTCCCGGGCTCATCGCTTCGCGATGCCCCGGGACGACGAGCGGAAAATGTGACTCTGCTCTCACGCACAACAACAAGCACAAGGAAACACCATGGACATCGGTTTCATCGGCCTCGGAAACATGGGTTTCCCGATGGCGCGGCGCTTGATCGAGGCCGGGCATAAGCTCGTCGTGTTCGACACGCGCAAGGAGGTCGTCGACAGACTGGTGGCGCGCGGCGCCACCGCTGCGACATCACCGAAGGACGTCGCCGACCAGGTCGAGACGGTGATGGCGAGCCTGCCATCGCTCCAGGCCTCGCTCGAAGTCGCAACGGGAGCGAACGGCGTGATCGAGGGCAAGCGCGCCAAGCGCTTCATCGATCTCTCCACCGTCGGATCGACGATGGCCTCGAAAATTCACGGCCTGCTCGCCAAGCGCAATATTGTGCAAATCGACTGCCCTGTGTCCGGCGGCGTCGGCGGCGCGGAGAAAGGCACGCTGGCGGTCATGGTCTCCGGGCCGAAGGCGGAGTTCGAGCTTCTCAAGCCCGCGCTCGACGTGATCGGAAAGGTGTTCTTCATCGGCGAGAAACCCGGCGCGGCGCAGACCATGAAGCTCGCCAACAATTTCCTCTCGGCCACCGCGATCGTGGCGACGTCGGAAGCCGTCGTGATGGGCGTGAAAGCCGGGCTCGATCCCGCCGTGATGATCGACGTCATCAACGCCGGCTCCGGCATGAACACCGCAAGCCGCGACAAGTTTCCGCGCTCGGTGCTGCCCCGCAGCTTCGATTTCGGTTTCGCCACGGGACTGATGGTCAAGGACGTGCGGCTGGCGCTGGAGGAGATGAAGCAGCTCGGCCTGTCGATGGAGGTCGCGGATGCGGTCGGACGGTTGTGGGAGACCGTGATCAGCGCTGAAGGCGCCGATTCCGATTTCACCGCGGCGATCAAGCCGATCGAGAAGAAGGCGGGCGTCGTGGTTGGCGGGAAGACGGGCGGATTAGCGGGGAAGTAGCGATCCACACTCTCCTCGTCGTCCCGGGGCGCGCGAGGCACGAGCCCGGGACCCATAACCACAGGAAGACGTGGTTACGGAGACTCGGAGTTACAGCTTAGCCAAACAACTATAGCCTGGGGTTATGGGTCCCCGCCTTCGCGGGGACGACACCGAGGAGGAGGCGCGCTTGTACCGCCCCTCAACCGTTCACAGCCACGGTGCCGGCGTGTCCATCGCGATGAGCTGCTCGATCTCGATGCGCGGGCGCACCACGGCGTACTGGTCACCCTTCACCAGCACCTCGGGCACCAGCGGCCTCGTGTTGTACGTGCCGGCCTGCACCGCGCCGTAGGCGCCTGATGTCATGATGGCGAGAAGATCGCCGGGCTTCGGCGTCGGCAGCGTGCGATCGAGGGCGAGATAGTCGCCGGTCTCGCAGACCGGACCGACGACGTCGGCCATGATGGTCGCCGCGCCCTCGGCAGGCTGCGTCACCGGCAGGATGTCGTGATGCGCCTCATACAACGTCGGGCGGATAAGGTCGTTCATCGCGGCGTCGATGATGACGAAGTTCTTGCCGTCGCCGTGCTTCACATAAATGACCTTGGCAACGAGGATGCCGGCATTGCCGACGATCATGCGGCCCGGCTCGAACATCAGCGTGCAGCCGAGATTGTGGCTGACGCGCTTGACCATGGCGGCATAGGCGTCGGGCGCGGGCGGGGCCTCGCGGTCCATGTAATAGGGAATACCGAGGCCGCCGCCGAAATCGACGTGCGAGATATCGTGGCCGTCGGAGCGCAGCGTCTGCACGAATTCGGAGAGGATGCGGAACGCTGTCTCCATTTTGGAGAGGTCGGTGATCTGGCTGCCGATATGCACGTCGGTACCGGTCACCTTGATCCCCGGGAGTTTCGCGGCGCGCGCATAGACCTCGCGCGCATGCACGATCGGGATGCCGAACTTGTTCTCGGACTTGCCGGTGGAGATCTTTGCGTGCGTGCCGGCATCGACATCCGGATTGACGCGCACGGAGATGCGCGCGGTCTTGCCCATTTCGGTCGCGAGGCGCGACAACAACTCCAACTCGGGCTCGGATTCGATATTGAGACAGAGGATGTCGGCGGCGAGCGCGGCGCGCAGCTCGGCCTCGGTCTTGCCGACACCGGAGAACACGATCTTGCTGCTGGGAATGCCCGCAGCCAGCGCGCGCTTCAATTCGCCGCCCGAGACGACGTCGGCGCCGGCCCCGAGCTTGGCCAGCGTGCGCAGCACCGACTGGTTGGAGTTCGCCTTCATGGCGTAGCAGACCAGGACCTTCTCGCCGGCGAAGGCATCAGCGAAGACGCGGTAGTGGCGCTCGAGCGTCGCGGTCGAATAGCAATAAAACGGCGTGCCGACAGTTGCGGCCAACTCGGACAGGTTCACCGCCTCGGCGTGCAGCACGCCGTTGCGATAGTCGAAATGGTTCATGGCGTTGGCTCAGTTGCCCCAGCCTATCTGCTGGGCTTTTCGTCCAGGAGCGGGTCGAGAATAAACGATTTTTTCTTGCCGTTGGACGCCGCGGGCGCGGCGTCCGCACCGTAGGTGGGATTGAACACGCTGGGCGTCTTCTGGGCTTCGGTCTCGGTGTCGGTCGGCGCGGCGATATTGGCCGTCGAGGCGCTGGAGGCGGTCGGCGGCAAATCCAGCGGGCCCTTGCGGCCGCAGCCGGCAAGCGCAAGCGCCGTCAGGCTAAGGACAATGATGGCCCACCCCGAGCCGGCCGGCCGAAACTTTGACGTCACGACGAAATCCCCACTACGCGGGGCGCACCATACAGAGATTGGCGCGCTCTGGCGAGAGCCCGATGATCATGAAACATAAGCGAAATTTTTGCCATCAGCCCAATTTTCGCTCTTTTTCCAGCCGCTTCGCCCAAGCCTTTGCCTGGGACGCCACATTCTTCGGCGCGGTGCCGCCAAAGCTGGTGCGGCTCTTCACCGACGATTCGACCGAGAGCACGCCGAGCACGTCCTTGGTGATCTTCGGCTCGATCGCCTGCATGTCCTTGAGCGGCAGTTCGTGCAGCGCCACGCCGCCTTGCGCGGCCTTGGCCACGATCCGGCCGGTGACGTGGTGCGCCTCGCGGAACGGCATCTTCAGCGTCCGCACCAGCCAGTCGGCGAGATCGGTCGCGGTGGCGTAGCCCTCGCCGGCAGCCGTCTTCATCCTGGCCTCGTCGGGCGCGAGGTCGCGGACCATGCCGGTCATGGCGCGGATCGCCAGCGACAGCGCCGCAAAGCCCTCCATGGCGCCCTGCTTGTCCTCCTGCATGTCCTTTTGATAGGCGAGCGGCAGGCCCTTCATCACGATCAGGAGCCCGTTGAGCGCGCCGATGACGCGGCCGGTCTTGGCACGCACGAGCTCGGCGGCGTCGGGATTGCGCTTCTGCGGCATGATCGACGAGCCAGTCGTGAACTTGTCGCTGAGGCGGATGAGGCCGACCAGCGGCGAGGTCCAGATCACGATCTCCTCGGCAAAGCGCGACATGTGCACCGCGCAGATCGAGGCCGCCGACAAGGTTTCCAGCACGAAGTCGCGGTCAGAGACCGCATCGAGCGAATTCGCCATCGGGCGGTCGAAACCAAGCGCCTTCGCGGTGGCATGACGATCGATCGGGAACGAGGTGCCGGCGAGCGCGGCCGCGCCGAGCGGAGATTCATTGAGCCGCTTGCGCGCGTCCTGGAAACGGCCGCGATCGCGCGCGGCCATCTCGACATAGGCGAGCAGGTGATGGCCGAAGGTGACGGGCTGCGCGGTCTGCAGATGCGTGAAGCCCGGCATCACAGTTCCGGCATGCTCCAGCGCGCGATCGACCAGCGCCTGCTGGAACGCGGCGAGCGCCGCATCGGTCTCATCGATGACGTCACGGACGAACAGACGAAAATCGGTCGCGACCTGGTCGTTGCGCGAGCGCGCGGTGTGCAGGCGGCCGGCGGCCGGCCCGATCAGCTCGGACAGACGGCTCTCGACGTTCATATGGATATCTTCGAGCGCACGCTTGAACGTGAAGCCGCCCTTGCCGATCTCTGACAAAATCGTGTCTAGACCCTTGCCGATATTTTTCGCATCAGAGGCCGTGATGATGCCCTGGCTGGCAAGCATCGCGGCGTGGGCCTTGGACGCGGCAATGTCCTGGGCAAAGAGGTGACGATCGACGTCGATGGAGACGTTGATCTCTTCCATGATCTCATCGGGACGTTCCGAGAACCGGCCGCCCCACATCTTGTTGCTCATGATCCCCTGCTCACGCCTTGCCTGTGGCTGCTAGCGGCCTTTTTCGTCGCTGCGCGGCCCTGCCGCACGTTTGCTGGCCGCCGCCAGCCGTATTAAGAGGCCCCTGATAGCCATATCTGCGACCGGATGACAAACGATATGCTCGACAAGAAGCCCTCCGCCACGCGCCGGATCCCCATCGTCATCGCCACCGTGGCGGTCGGAGGGCTGGCCGGCTTCGCCGCGCTGTATGGCCTGGGCCTGAGCCGGGCCCCATCCGGCGATCCGGCCTGCAAGGCCGCGGTGGCGACGGCGCAGAAGATCGCCCCGCTCGCCCACGGCGAGCTGGCGGCGCTGACCATGGCGAGCGCCCCTTTGAAGCTGCCCGACCTCACCTTCGAGGACGCCGACGGCAAGCCGAGGAAGCTGTCCGATTTCCGAGGCAAGACGCTGCTGGTGAACCTCTGGGCCACCTGGTGCGTGCCCTGCCGCAAGGAAATGCCGGCGCTGGACGAGCTCCGGGGCAAGCTTGCGGGTCCCAATTTCGAGGTGGTGGCGATCAACATCGACACCCGCGATCCCGAAAAGCCCAGGACGTTCCTGAAAGAGGCCAATCTGACCCGGCTCGGCTATTTCAACGACCAGAAAGCCAAGGTTTTTCAGGATCTTAAGGCCATAGGCCGGGCGCTGGGCATGCCAACCTCGGTGCTGGTCGACCCGCAGGGCTGCGAAATCGCAACCATTGCCGGCCCCGCCGAATGGGCGAGCGAGGATGCGCTCAAGCTGATCCGGGGGGGCCGTGGGCCCGGCCGCGGCTAATTTCTAGACGATTGCACAAGGATTGGGCTAGGACCGCTCCCGATCTTTCAAGATTGGGGAATGCGAAAATCGTGGTTCATATTGACGAAAAGCTCGAGCCTATCCTTACGGAGGTGCTGCACAGAAACGCGGGCGAGGAAGAATTCCATCAGGCCGTCAAGGAGGTGCTCGGAAGTCTCGGCCGCGTGGTGGCCAAGCATCCACGCTACGCCAACAGTGCCCTGATCGAGCGGCTCTGTGAGCCGGAGCGGCAGATCATCTTTCGCGTGCCCTGGGTGGACGACAAGGGGCAGGTTCGCATCAATCGCGGCTTCAGGGTGCAGTTCAACTCGGCGCTCGGCCCCTACAAGGGCGGACTGCGCTTCCACCCGTCCGTGAACGTCGGCATCATCAAATTTCTTGGCTTCGAGCAGACGTTCAAGAACGCGCTGACCGGCATGCCGATCGGCGGCGGCAAGGGCGGATCCGACTTCAACCCGCGCGGGCGCTCTGACGGCGAAATCATGCGATTCTGCCAGTCCTTCATGACCGAGCTTCACCGTCACATCGGCGAATATGTCGACGTTCCGGCCGGAGATATCGGCGTGGGCGGTCGCGAGATCGGTTTCATGTTCGGGCAGTACAAGCGGCTGACCAACCGCTATGAAGCGGGTGTTCTGACCGGCAAGGGGCTCGTCTATGGCGGTTCCCGCGCCCGCACGGAAGCGACCGGCTATGGAGCGACGTATTTCGTGCAGAGCATGCTGGGGACGAAAGCGCAATCCTTCGACGGTCGTCGCGTCGTGGTCTCCGGCTCGGGCAACGTCGCGATCTATGCGATGGAGAAGATTGCCGAGTTCGGCGGCAAGGTCGTGGCCTGCTCGGATTCGAACGGATACGTCGTCGACGAGCGCGGCATCGACATTGCGCTCGTCAAGAAGATCAAGGAAGTTCGACGTGAGCGCATTTCCCAATATGCCCACCTGAAGAAGGCCGGCGTGCACTATATCGAGGGAGGCTCGATCTGGGACGTCCCGTGCGAAGTCGCGATCCCCTCTGCCACGCAAAACGAGCTGACTGGAAAGGATGCGCTGACACTGATCCGCAACGGCGTTGTTGCCGTCGGTGAGGGCGCCAACATGCCGTGCACGCCCGACGCAGTGCGCGCCTTTCAGGAAGCTGGCATTCTGTTCGGGCCTGGCAAAGCCGCCAATGCCGGCGGGGTTGCCACCTCGGCGCTGGAAATGCAGCAGAACGCATCGCGCGACAGCTGGACGTTCGAGCAGACCGAAGCGCGCCTCGCCGACATCATGCGCAATATTCACGATCGCTGTGCCGAGACCGCCGCCGACTACGGCGCACCGGGCGACTATGTCCTGGGTGCGAACATCGCTAGCTTCGTTCGCGTTGCGGAAGCGATGGAGGCGCTCGGCGTGATCTGAGATCGCGTGCTTTCACCCCGCTGCTGCCCTGCCTGGCAAGGTCGAAGCCGCGGAATCTGTCATCGGGCCGCGCTTCACGCGGGCCCGGTGGCGGCGCCTGGAATGACACCGAGTGAATGAGGCGTCAGAAGCGCAACGCCAGACTAGGCGGCAATATTCAGATTGCCGCCTATGCCAGCGCCGACATTGGCGAGCGAAGGAGCCTGCTGGCCTGCGCCGAGCAGCGTCAGGACGGTGGATTTCTCCATATCCATGTTCTGCTTCGTCAGCGTCGCCGCGATGTTCGACTGCAGCGCGCCTTGCTGAGCGGCCAGCATGGTGCTGACCATCGCCATCATGTCCATTACGCAAACCCTCGTACCGGCGGTAAACCTAGGCGCGTGGGGTTAACGGGAGGTGGAGATTTCGGACGGTTTCCGTGACCCGCACATATGCGACACAAAGTGCCGTACGGTGGGCAAAGCGAAGCGTGCCCACCAAATCCACCGCATGATTGGAAATATGGTGGGCACGGCGCTGCGCGCCTTTGCCCACCCTACGGCCGCGCTGCCCTACCTAGTCGGAACCGGCTTGGCGCCGCGATAGTCGTAGAAGCCGCGCTGGGTCTTGCGGCCGAGCCAGCCGGCCTCGACGTATTTCACCAGCAGCGGGCACGGGCGGTACTTGGAGTCGGCCAGGCCCTCATGCAGCACCTGCATGATCGACAGGCAGGTATCGAGGCCGATGAAATCGGCGAGCTCCAGCGGGCCCATGGGATGGTGGGCGCCGAGCTTCATCGCCGCGTCGATCGCCTCAACGTTGCCGACGCCTTCGTACAGCGTGTAGATCGCCTCGTTGATCATCGGCAGCAGGATGCGGTTGACGATGAAGGCCGGGAAATCCTCGGAGACCGCGACCTGCTTGCCGAGCTTGGCGACGAATTCCTTGGACGCCTCGAAGGTCGAATCGTCGGTGGCGATGCCGCGGATCAGCTCCACCAGCTCCATCAGCGGCACCGGATTCATGAAGTGAATGCCGATGAAGCGCTCGGGCCGGTCGGTGGCGGCGGCCAGCCGCGTGATCGAGATCGACGACGTGTCCGAGGCGACGATCGCCTCCGGCTTCAACACCGCGCAGAGCTCGTGAAATATCTTGCGCTTGACCTCTTCCTTCTCGACCGCGGTCTCGATCACGAGGTCGCAGTCGGCAAGTTCATCCAGTTTCTCGGCGAGCTTGATGCGCGCAATCGCCTTGGTCTTGTCGTCCTCGGTCACGGCCTTCTTGGAGACCTGGCGCGCCAGATTGCCGTTGATCGTGGCCATGCCCGACTTGAGGCGGTCGGCCGAGACGTCGTTGAGCACCACCTCGAAGCCGGCCAGCGCCGCGACATGCGCGATGCCATTGCCCATCTGCCCCGCGCCGATCACGCCGACCTTCTTGATCACTGCCGCCATAATGTCATCCACCGGAACGGCGCGCATTGTCGCGCCTGCCTATCCCCAAAGCCGGGAGGTCTGATTTGACCAGGAGCTTGATTTAATCAGAACCTGGGCTCGAAACCTAGATTGGATCGCTCCCCCGGCGTGCCCCACGCCAAAGAAAACGCCTCAGAAATGAAATACCGGCCGGAGTTTATACCTCCGGCCGGTGTTTTTGACGCGTTTTACTTGCCGAGCTTGCCGAGTTCGGCCGTCAGCTCAGGAACCGCCTGGTAGAGGTCGGCGACCAGGCCGTAATCGGCGACCTGGAAGATCGGCGCGTCCTCGTCCTTGTTGATCGCGACGATCACCTTGGAGTCTTTCATGCCGGCCAGATGCTGGATCGCGCCGGAAATGCCGACCGCGACATACAGCTCGGGGGCCACGACCTTGCCGGTCTGACCGACCTGCCAGTCGTTCGGCGCATAGCCGGCGTCGACCGCCGCGCGCGAGGCACCGACGCCGGCGCCGAGCTTGTCGGCGAGCGGCTCGATGTACTTGGCGAAGTTTTCCCGGCTCTGCATGGCGCGGCCACCGGAGACGATGATCTTGGCCGAGGTCAGCTCGGGACGGTCGCTCTTGGCGACTTCCTCGCCGACGAAGGACGACAGGCCCGGATCGGCCACTGCGGCGACGCTCTCGACCGGCGCGCTGCCGCCGGCAGCTGCCGCCGCGAAGGTCGAGGTGCGGACCGTGATGACCTTCTTGGCGTCCTTCGACTTCACCGTCTGGATGGCGTTGCCGGCATAGATCGGACGCTCATAGGTGTCGGGCGCGACCACCTTGATGATCTCCGAGACCTGCATGACGTCGAGCAGCGCTGCGACGCGCGGCATCACGTTCTTGAACCGCGAGGTCGCGGGCGCGACGATCGCATCATAGGACGGCGCCAGCGAGACGATCAGCGCGGCCAGCGGCTCCGCGAGATCGTGCGCGTAAGCCTCGCCCTCGGCGACCAGCACCTTGGCAACACCGGCAAGCTTCGAAGCCGCCTCGGCCGCAGCCTTGGTGCCCTGCCCGCCGCCGGCGACCAGCACGTGAACATCGCCGCCGAGCTGGGAAGCCGCGGTGAGCGCCTTGTTGGTGGAGTCCTTGAGGACCTCGTGTTCGTGTTCAGCAATCAACAGCGTCGTCATCAGAGCACCCCGGCTTCGTTCTTGAGCTTCGACACCAGCTCGGCGACGTCCTTGACCTTGACGCCGGCCTTGCGGCCCGCGGGCTCAGCCGTCTTCAGAACTTCGAGGCGCGCGGTAACGTCGACGCCGTAATCGGCGACGGCCTTCTCCGCGATCGGCTTCTTCTTGGCCTTCATGATGTTGGGCAGCGACGCATAACGCGGCTCATTGAGACGGAGATCGGTGGTGACGATCGCCGGCCCCTTCAGCTTCACGGTCTGCAAGCCGCCGTCGACTTCACGGGTGACCTTGAAGTCGGAGCCTTCGACCTCGAGCTTCGAGGCGAACGTCGCCTGCGACCAGCCGAGCAGCGCGGCCAGCATCTGACCGGTCTGGTTGCTGTCGTCGTCGATCGCCTGCTTGCCGAGAATGATCAGGCCCGGCTGCTCTTCTTCAGCGACCTTCTTCAGGATCTTGGCGACGGCGAGCGGCTCGACGGTGCCCTCGGCCTTCACCAGGATGCCGCGATCGGCGCCCATGGCGAGACCGGTGCGGATCGTCTCCGACGCCTGCGCCGGTCCGATGGAGACCACAACGACTTCGGTAGCCTTGCCGCCTTCCTTCAGACGCAGCGCTTCCTCGACCGCGATTTCGTCGAACGGGTTCATCGACATTTTGACGTTGGCGAGTTCAACGCCCGATCCATCGCCCTTGACGCGGACCTTGACGTTGTAATCGACCACCCGCTTTACCGGCACTAAGACCTTCATCGATCCTCTTTCACTCAATTTGGGAGGGGGGTTATCAACTGGCGCGGAACCTAAAGGCCTGATCCGGCCCGGTCAACGCGCGTAGGTGCCAAATTTTAGACCGTAGAAATGCGCTGCTCAATGGGTCAGCGATTCTGGCCCGGAACCCAGAGCACGTCGCCGGCGCCATTATGGTTAGCGGCGCGGCTCGCCACGAACAAAAAGTCCGACAGGCGGTTCATATATTGGATGCCAGCGGCGCCGACCGGCTCACCGGGCTGGGCCGCCAGTTCCACCATCACCCGTTCCGCCCTGCGGCATATCGTGCGAGCGACGTGGAGGTAGGCAGCGGCCGGCGTGCCGCCCGGCAGCACGAAGGAAGTCAGTGGTGCCAGCTTGTCGTTGAGCGTGTCAATGTCGTGCTCGAGCCGCTCAACCTGGCTTGCCACCACCCGCAGCCGCTCCGCCTTGCCTTCACGTTCAGGCACCGCGAGATCGGCACCGAGGTCGAACAAATCGTTCTGGATGCGGCCGAGCATTGCGTCGAGCTCGGGCGCGTCCCTGGTGTTGAGCCGCACCACGCCGATCGCGGCATTGGTCTCGTCGACCGTGCCATAGGCCGCGATGCGCAGATCATATTTCGGACGACGCTCGCCCGAGCCGAGCGCTGTCGTGCCGTCGTCACCGGTCTTCGTATAGATGCGGTTCAGTACGACCATGATGGCCTCCTTGATCTCAGGGGCATGATCTTGCCGGAAAACCGCTGCGCACTTTGCGCTGGCGCGGCCCTGCGGGTCCGGATCATGCCCTAGCGCCCCATCGCCCAGACCGCAGTCATGGCGATGACGATCGCCGCGAACTGAAGCAGCACGCGCAGGCGCATCAGCTTCTGCGAGGTGTTGGGCGAGCCGCCACGCATCATGTTGACGAGACCGAGCAGCAGCACCAACGCCACGGCGCCGGCTGCCACCGGCAGGATGAAAGTACTCAGGAGAGATGCCATCGGGGGTAGATAACACCGTATGCGGCGGTCCGCCATCTCCCCATTCTGGTCATTCCGGGGCGATGCGCAGCATCGAACCCGGGAATGACGAGGGAGAGGAACGCTACCGCCTTCGTGATCTGGCTTTTAAGCCAATAATATCAGAAGCTGGCAGGATGATTTCCGATTTGCGCGAACTGCCCGTCTTCATCGCCTCTCCCCGCTTGCGGGAAGAAGGTGCGGGCTGGGGCAAGCTGTGAAGGCCATCGGCTACATCTACGTCGTCGTGATGGATGCGTTCTACACGTTCCTAGCCGACGACGGCTGGGCGATCGCAAGCCATATCGCACTGTCGACGCTGATGGCGCTGTTCCCGTTCCTGATCGTGCTCACCTCGCTGGCCGGCTTCTTCGGCTCCAAGGAGCTCGCCGACCAGGCGGCCGGGCTGATGCTCCAGGTCTGGCCCAAGCAGGTCTCCGATTCGATCTCCGGCGAAGTCCACGACGTGCTGACCACCACCCGCTCCGGCGTGCTGACCATCGGCGCGGTTCTGTCGGTCTACTTCGCCTCGAACGGCGTCGAGGCGCTGCGGGTTGCGCTCAACCGCGCCTATGCGGTGGTGGAGATGCGGCGCTGGTACTGGCTGCGGCTGGAATCGATCGGCTACACGCTGGTTGCGGCCTTCACCGCGCTGGCCATGGCGTTCCTGATCGTGCTCGGCCCGCTCATCATCGAGGCGGCGCGGCGCCACATTCCGCTGTTCGTCGAAAGCAACGAGAGCATCCTCACCTGGCTGCGCTATGGCATCACCATCGGCGCGCTGGTGGTGGCGCTGTTCATCCTGCACGCCTGGCTGCCGGCGGGGCGGCGCAGCTTCTTCCAGATCATGCCCGGTATCGTCTTCACCATGGTGGCGTCGCTGATCTCGGGCATCGTGTTCGGCCAATATCTGGCGCGCTTCGCCAACAACTACGTGACGATGTATGCGGGACTGGCCTCGGTGATCATCGCACTGGTGTTTCTGTACTTCATCGCCGCGATCTTCGTTTACGGCGGCGAGCTCAACGCCGCGATCATCAAGTCGCAGCTTCCTCACGGCGTTTCGCTTCAAGCAGCGCAGTCGCTAAAGCCCGAGGAGACACAGGCTTGACCAGGAAGGCGTCGGCGCCGGCCTCGCGCGAAGCCGCCTCGTCCTCGCCGCGCCCGGAGACACCGATGATGGGGATCTGGGCCAGCGGTGCCGGCATCGTGCGGATCCGCCGGATGGCCTCGACGCCGTCGATGCCCGGCAGCACCATATCCATCAACACCGCGTCGAAAGCGCCCTGGGCGAGCCGGTCGACAGCGTCCTCGCCGCGCCCGATGAATTCGGCATGATGACCGAGTTCGGTCAGGATGGTGTTGAGCACGACGCGGCCGAACGGATTGTCCTCGACGCTGAGCACGCGCAGTGCCGCTATCGCATCCGCCTCACCATCGTTCTTCGACTTGCGGGACTTGCCTGATCCCGTCGCATCCAGCGACACCGTCAAAGTGAAGGTGGCGCCGCCGCCACGACGCGGTGCGACCGTGATGTCGCCGCCCATCGCGCGCGCGAGTTGCTTTACCGACGATAGCCCGAGCCCGGCGCCACCGAAGCGCGAGGCGATGGTGACATTGGCCTGAGTGAACGGGCGGAACAGCCGCTTGATCTCGGCCATGGTCAGGCCGATGCCGCTGTCTGAGACCGAGAAGGCGACGCCGACCCGGCCTTTGCCCTTTTCCTTGCTCTTGCCTTTGGCGGGACGCCAGGGCGCGACCGCGAGCGCCACGGCGCCCTGCTCGGTGAATTTGACGGCATTGTCGATCAGGTTCTCGAGCGCTGCGCGCAGGCGGACGGGATCGCCGACCACCAGCCCGGGAAGCTTTTCGGAGATGTCGACCTGGGCCTGCAGGCCCTTGGCCGCGGCGCGTCCGGCCAGCGAATCGCCGGTGCTGCGGGCGAGCGCGCGCACGTCGAACAGGTCCTGCCGCAGCGTACCGCCGCCCTTCCCAGCCCCTTTGCCGGTCCGGGCCGCATCCACGAACAGCGTGGCAAGGCTCGCCAGATGTTCGGCACCGGCCTTGATCGTGTCGGCCCAGCGCCGCTCCCGCTCACCGAGATCTGAGGTCGCGAGCAGGTCGCTGATCGCCAGAATGCCGGTCAGAGGGGTGCGGACCTCATGGGCAAAGGCGGCAAGCGCGGCCTGAACCACGTCAGGAGCGACGGTCTTCGCGCTGCGCTCACGCGTCGTGCCAGCCGCCCCGGACTGCTTCCGAGGCGGTCGCCTGGACGTCCGCGTGGTGCGCGCTGCGCGCGTTTTCGCCGCCATAAATCCCCTTTGAAGCATCCCCTTCGACCCCCCGGGGTCGTGAAGCGAGCATGGCACGGCGGAACCCCAGGAGTCACGGCGACGTTTGGCTAAACCCCAGAGAAACTTAACCTAATCCCACCAGCCGGCGGATCGCCGCAGCCGAAGCACCCGCGTCGCGCAACTCCCGCAGACCGGTCGCGCGGCTCGATTTCGACAGCTTCTTCCCGGCCTCGCCGCGAATCAGCGGATGGTGGCGATAGGCGGGTTCCGGCAAGTCGAGCAGAACCTGGAGCAGACGATGGACTGAAGTGGCGTGAAACAGGTCCTGGCCCCGCACCACCTCGCTGACAGCCTGGAGGGCGTCGTCCGCGACCACGGAGAGATGGTAGCTGGTCGGCGTCTCCTTGCGGGCCAGGATGACGTCCCCCCAGGCTTCGGGCCGCGCCGGGACGGTGCCGCGCTCGCCGTCGGGTCCCTCGCCCAGCTCATTCCAGGTCAGGCTGGCAGCGCGGCGGCAGGCGGCCGCCATATCGAGTCGCAGCGCATAAGGCGCTCCAGAGGCGATCAGCCGGTCGCGCTCATCGGCGGGCAACGATTTCGCGGTGCCGGGATAAAGCGGCGCGCCGTCGGGATCACGCGGCCACGGCCCATCCGCCTCACGCGCGGCTACGAGCTTTGCGATCCCGGCGCGACTCTCGAAGGCGGGATAGACGAGGCCGAGCGCGGAGAGCTTTTCCAGCGCGGCGCGATAATCGCCGAGATGCTCGGACTGCCGCCGCACCGGCGTCTCCCAGGAAATCCCGAGCCAGGCGAGATCTTCGTAGATTTCCGCCTCATATTCCGGCCGGCAGCGCGTCGCATCGATGTCCTCGATGCGCAGCAACAGCCGCCCGCCGATGTCGCGTGCGCGATCGAAGTTCAGCAGCGCCGAATAGGCGTGCCCGAGATGCAGGAGGCCGTTCGGGCTGGGGGCAAATCGGAAAACGGGTGGCATGAGTTCTCGGTGTATTCGTCATTGCCGGGCTTGACCCGGCAATCCATCTTCCAGGACTCTGTTACGATAGGAGATGGATGCGCGGGTCAAGCCCGCGCATGACGAGTTGAGCCACATGACCATCCACCTCGAAACCCAATCCGACCTCGAAGAAGCCGTCCACGCGCTGGTCAAGCGCGATCCACGCCTCAAGCCCGTGTTCGAGATCGCCGGCATGCCCGCCTTGCGGCGGCGCGAGCCGGGATTCGTGGGGCTCGCCCACATCGTCTGCGGACAGCAGCTCTCGACGGCCAGTGCGGCGGCGATCTGGGGACGGCTCTCTGCCGCCTTCGATCCGTTCGACCATGAAGCCGTGCGCCGCGCCCGCACCGACCGGCTGGGTCGGCTCGGCCTCTCCGCCGCGAAAATCAAGACGCTGAAACATCTCGCGCGCGAGATCACCGCACAGCGGCTGAACCTCGACGTGCTCGCCGAGGAGGATGCCGACGCCGCGCATCACACGCTGATCGCGCTGCCCGGCATCGGGCCGTGGACCGCGGACGTCTATCTCCTGTTCTGCCTCGGCCACGGAGATGCCTGGCCCGCCGGCGACCTCGCCGTGCAGGAAGGCATCCGCGTCGGGCTGGGCTTGCAGACGCGGCCGACGGAAAAGCAGATGGCGCCGCTGGCCGAACCCTGGCGTCCCCTGCGCGGCGCGGCGGCGCATCTGTGGTGGAGCTATTACCGCGCGGTGAAGAAGCGCGAGGGCGTGCTCACCGCCTGAAGCCGCCGAACAGCGTTTAAAACTATGTTGCTGTTGCAAACGGCGCGCACGTGATCGATGAGATGCCGGCACGGACAAGAGCCGGGATCGACATCATGACAGCCACCGACTTCATCGTTGCGCGCGGCGATTTCGAAACCTGCAAGACGATCGCAACCACGCTTCCCGATAGCGACGCGCTGCCGCATGATGCGCTGCTCGTCAAAGTCGATCGCTTCGCCTTCACCGCCAACAACATCACCTATGCGGTGCTCGGCGACGAGGCGAAATACTGGCAACTCTTTCCTGCGCCAAACGGCTTCGGCAACATTCCGGTGTGGGGCTTTGGCGAGGTGATCGCCTCGAAACGTCCGAACGTCCCCATCGGCGAGCGCCTGTTCGGCTATTTCCCGATGGCGACGCATCTCGTCATCGAGGCGACCGACGTCAGCAAACGCGGCCTGCGCGACGGTGCCGCGCACCGGCAAGGCGTGGCGCCGGTCTACAATGCCTATGCGCGCGTCAGCGGCAATCCCGACTATGCCGGGCGGCAGGGCGATTATCAGGCGCTACTGCGGCCGCTGTTCATGCTGTCGTTGCTGGCCGACGATTTTCTGGCCGAGAACGACGATTTCGGCGCGCGCACCGTGCTGCTCTCGAGCGCCTCGAGCAAGACCGCGTTCGGGCTCGCCCATTTGCTGCACACGCGCGGCCGCAAGGTGGTCGGATTGACCTCGGCGAACAATACCGGCTTCGTCAGCTCGCTCGGCTGCTATGACAACGTCGTCATCTATGATCGCGTGACGTCGCTGCCATCAGACACGCCGGCCGCCTTCGTCGACATGGCCGGCAACAGCGCGCTACGCGCCACATTGCACCGGCATTTCGGCGACCGGATGAAATGCTCCGTACGCGTCGGATTGACGCATCGCGCCACCGACGCCGATGAGGGCGAGTTGCCCGGCGCAAAACCACGCTGGTTCTCCGCACCCGACCAGATCCGCAAGCGCGCCAAGGAGTGGGGTCCGGGCGGCATCGAGCAACGCTTTGGCGCGGCATGGTCGGGTTTTGAGCCGCTCTTGGAGAAGTGCCTGACCGTTGTCGAAAGCCGCGGGCCAGAGGCGGTGCGGCAGGTTTATCTCGACACGCTGAAGGGGCGTATTCCCCCTGAGCAGGGCCACATGCTGTCGCTGCTCGGGTAAAGCGCTTTTGACGCAGGCTGATCCAGTATAGCGTCAACCTCAATAATTGGAGCATGATCTCTTCGGAAAACCGCTCTACACTTTCCGGATCACGCTCGAGAGGAAACGCCGCGAAGACGGCCACGAGGTCGCGCATGCTGGACCGTACCAAGGATATTTCCGTCTCCGCGCAAGCCTGGCTCGATGAATTCGAGCGCGCGCTGGGCAAGCCCGATCCCGTCGCGCTCGACCGCCTCTTCCTCGCCGACAGTTTTTGGCGCGACGTGCTGGCGCTGAGCTGGAACCTGCAGACGCTTGCCGGCCGCGATGCGATCGCACACGCGCTGACGGCGTTCGCGCTCAAGGCGACGCCGACAAACTTCAAGATCGCGCCCAACCGCGCGGCACCGCGCTGGGTGATGCGCGCCGGCACCAACACCGTCGAGGCGATCTTCAATTTCGAGACCGCGGTCGGCCGCGGCAGCGGCATCGTGCGGCTCGCGCCCGCCCCCTCGGACGGCGATCGCCTGAAGGCATGGACGCTGCTCACCGCACTCGACGAGCTCAAGGGCTTCGAGGAGCAGCTCGGCACCTCGCGGCCGCGCGGGCAGGCCTATTCGCGCGATTTCCGCGGGCCGAACTGGCTCGATTTGCTCAACGCCTCGCGCGACTACACCGATCGCGATCCCTCCGTGCTGGTGGTCGGCGGCGGCCAGGCCGGGCTCGCGATCGCAGCGCGGCTGAAGCAGCTGAAGGTCGACACGCTGATCGTCGATCGCGAGACACGGATCGGCGACAACTGGCGCAAGCGCTATCATGCGCTGACGCTGCACAATCAGGTGCAGGTCAATCACCTCCCTTACATGCCGTTCCCTCCGAACTGGCCGACCTATATCCCCAAGGACAAGCTCGCCAACTGGTTCGAAGCTTACGTCGATGCCATGGAGCTGAACTTCTGGACTGGCACCGAATTCGAGAGCGGCGCCTACGACGGGGCGAAGGGTCACTGGACCGTGACGCTGCGGCGCGCCGACGGCAGCAAGCGCACCATGCATCCTCGCCACGTGGTGATGGCGACCGGAGTCAGCGGCATCGCCAACATGCCGGACATTCCGGGCCTCACCAACTTCAAAGGCACGCTGCTGCATTCGAGCCGTTACGAAGACGGCGAGAACTGGACAGGCAAGCGTGCCATCGTCATCGGCACCGGCAACAGCGGCCATGACATCGCGCAAGACCTCTGCTCCAGCGGCGCCGAGGTGACGCTGGTGCAGCGCTCGCCGACGCTCGTCACCAATATCGAGCCGTCGGCGCAGCTTGCCTACGCGACCTACAATGAGGGCACGCTCGAGGACAACGACCTGATCGCGGCCTCGATGCCGACGCCGCTCGCGAAGAAGACGCATGTCATGCTGACGGAGCAATCGAGGGAGCTCGACAAGGAGCTGCTCGATGGCCTGCGTCGCGTCGGCTTCAAGCTCGATTTCGGCGAGGCCGGCACCGGCTGGCAGTTCAAATATCTCACCCGCGGCGGCGGATATTATTTTAACGTCGGCTGCTCCAACCTCATCATAGAGGGCGCGATCAAACTCCGGCAGTTCTCCGACATCGAGAGCTTCACGGCCGAGGGCGCGCGGATGAAGGACGGCGCGACCATCGCCGCCGACCTCATCGTGCTCTCGACCGGCTACAAGCCGCAGGAATATCTGGTGCGAAAGCTGTTCGGCGATGGCGTCGCCGACCGTGTTGGCCCGGTCTGGGGCTTTGGCGACGGCTTTGAACTACGCAACATGTATGCGCGCACGAAGCAGCCCGGCCTGTGGTTCATCGCCGGCAGCCTCGCGCAGTGCCGCATCAACTCCAAATATCTCGCGCTGCAGATCAAGGCGATCGAGGAAGGGATTTTGGGGCGGGAGGCGGGCGCAACGTAGGCCAGCCGTCATTCCGGGGCGCGCGTAGCGCGAACCCGGAATCCATTGTGCAGCAGATTTCGCGGTTGGATGGATTCCGGGTTCGCGCTGCACGCTCCCCGGAATGACAGGAGGAGAGGACATCCCATGCCAGCGATTCTCGGCACCGGCGAGCACCGCTACCGCGTCGTCGACAACTTCGCAAAGCTGCCGGACGGCTGGCAGCTCACCGACGTCGCCTCGGTCGCGGTCGACAGCAAGGACCGCATCTACGTCTTCAACCGTGGCGCCCATCCGATGGTGGTGCTGGACCGCGAGGGCAATTTCCTGCGCAGCTGGGGCGAAGGGCTGTTCTCCCGCGCCCACGGGCTGCACATCGATGCCGACGACAATCTCTACTGCACCGATGACGGCGACCACACGGTGCGCAAATGCACCACCGACGGCAAGGTGCTGCTGACGATCGGCATCCCCGAGAAGCCGGCTCCGTTCATGAGCGGCGCTCCCTTCCATCGCTGCACCCACACCGCGCTGTCGCCGAAGGGCGAGATCTACGTCTCCGACGGCTATGGCAATGCGCGCGTGCACAAATTCACGCCGGACGGCAAGCTGATGAAGAGCTGGGGCGAGCCGGGTACCGATCCCGGCCAGTTCAACATCGTGCACAACGTCGCCACCGACGCCGACGGCTGGGTCTATGTCGCCGACCGCGAGAACCACCGCGTGCAGGTGTTCAATGGCGAGGGCAAGTACGAGACGCAGTGGAACAATCTGCATCGTCCCTGCGCGCTGTGCTGCTGCGGCGGCGGCAACAACCCGACCTTCGTCATCGGCGAGCTCGGCCCCGGCATGGCCGTCAACCGCAAAGTACCCAATCTCGGCCCACGGCTGTCGATCGTGGATGCCAAGGGCAAGCGCATCGCGCGGCTCGGCGGCGAGGAAGGGCCGGGCGTTGCCAGCGGAAAATTCCTGGCGCCGCACGGCATCGCGCTGGATTCAAAGGGCGACATCTATGTCGGCGAGGTCGGCGTCACCGACTGGAAGACCAGCTTTCCGGACGAGGAGATGCCGGCCTTCGTGCGCGGCACGCGGTGTTTGCAGAAGCTGGAGCGGGTGCGGGAGTAATTCTCTTTCGTCATTCCGGGGCGCGCATAGCGCGAGCTATGATGCGCAATTGCGCATCTGAGAATCCATCCATCCCCGGAACATGCCGCCAGATGGATTCCGGGTTCGCGACTTCGTCGCGCCCCGGAATGACAGGCAAGGCTACTCCACCTTGAGCCCCGACGCCTTGATGATCCGGCCACCAGCGGTCCGCATCTTCCTTCTGGTAGGCGCGCAGCGCGTCCGGCGATTGCTGCGCGAGCGCCGAGACCTGGATGCCGAGCTCGGAGAAGCGCTGCTTCACTTGCGGGCTCGCCAGTATCTGCACCATGGCCGCGTTGAGCTTTGCGACGATGTCTTTCGACGTGCCCTTCGGCACCCACAGCCCGTACCAGAGCGAGGCGAAATAGCCGGGGAGCCCCGCTTCATCCGCGGTCGGAATGTCCGGCCAGGACGGCGATCGCGCCTTGCTCGTGACCGCGAAGGACTTGATGCTGCCGGCGCCGACCAACGCCCTGAAGTTCGAGGCCGGCTCGATCATCGCGTCGATCTGGCCGGCGACAAGGTCCTGCATCGCCGGCCCGTTGCCGCGATAAGGCACGAACTGGAATTGCGTGCGGGTCTCCTTCTGGAAGGCGATACCGGCGAGATGGCCGGTGGCGCCGACACCGGCGATGCCGACCGAGGCCTTGTCCGGGTTGGCCTTCAGCCACGCGATCAATTGTTTGAGATCGTCTGCCGGCAAGTCCCTGCGGCCGACGATGAGCAGCGGCTCGCTGCCGATCAGGATGACCGGCTCGACATCGCGCAACAGATCGAACGGCGGCGCATAGAGCCCGCCGGTCAGCGTGTGGGTGGTCGAGGTTCCGATCGACAGCGTATAGCTGTCGGCGGCGGCGCGCACCGCGCGGCCGACGCCGAGCGAGCCGGCCGCACCGCCGACATTCTCGATCACGATCGGCTGCTTTAGCACCGCGTTCAGGCGTTCGCCGAGGAACCGCGCCAGGGTATCGGTGGCGCCGCCCGCCGGGAACGGCACGATCATGGTGACGGGGCGCGCCGGATAGTCCTCGGCCGCAGCACAGCGAATCGGCGCGGCACCAAGCACGGCCGCGAGCAGCACGGCGAGCCAGCCCCGCATGGATTCCCCCCAAATCGCGGCGATTTTGAGCGTTTTGCCACCCCGCCGCCGCATTGCCTGCGCCTGAATAAGTCGCTCAACGGGCTTCACAATCCCGTCACGCTGCATGTAGTATGTCAATACATGCTGCTTCGCAGCGTACATTGGAGGCCGGGAGCGTTACTTGAACGCACATGTCTCGCAAGGCAGTTGGCCGGTGCTGGTCCTGAACGCGGACTTCCGGCCGCTGAGTTACTACCCACTGTCGTTGTGGTCGTGGCAGGACGCGATCAAGGCGGTGTTCCTCGACCGCGTCAATATCGTAGCGCATTACGATCAGGCGGTTCGAAGTCCCACGCTGCAAATGCAGCTGCCGAGCGTCGTCTCGCTCAAATCCTTCGTCAAGCCGTCCACCCATCCTGCCTTCACCCGTTTCAACGTCTTCCTGCGCGATCGTTTCGCCTGCCAATATTGCGGCTCGCCCGAAGACCTCACCTTCGATCACATCATCCCGCGCAGCAAAGGCGGCCAGACCACCTGGGAGAACGTGGTCGCGGCGTGCTCGCCCTGTAACCTGCGCAAGGGCAATCTCACGCCCGCACAGGCAAAAATGTTCCCGCGCCAGAGCGCGTTCGCGCCGACCGTGCACCAGCTCCACCGCAACGGTCGCCTCTTCCCGCCGAACTATCTGCACGACAGCTGGCTGGACTATCTCTACTGGGATACGGAGCTGGATCCGTAGGATCCAAGGACCGGTATGAAGCCTGGCTGCCACCGCGCGCTGTCAGCAGCGATATCGTTTGCGCTTGGCGTTGGGTGGCCCTTTAACGTCCGTGCTCTGGACTGCGCGTCCGCCATCCCGCCCCACTTCGAGTCCGTCGATGCGAGCATCGATCCGGCAAAGAAGGTCGCGGATCTCGAGGCACGTGCCGCCCTCGCCAATCTGAGCCCGATTGTCTTCAGCGCTCGCCTTGCCAAGGAGCGCCTTCTCGGCGGTTTGGAAGCTCAAGCTCCGGTCGAATTGCTGACATTCACGCATGTCAGGATTTTGAGAGGTGTTCTGCCTCGAACCCAGCGCGATGGCAAAGCAATCATTGCATACTATGGATGGTGCGACGCCAGCTGCTCCCCGTGGCGGCGGCAGTGGCGGCCCGGGGCAGTCCTCACAATCGGCATCGAGTCCACCTCAGACAAGGTAACGACCATCGGCGGCGAGACGATTTATCATGGGCGCATCGACGGTCGTTTTGGCCCCTGCGGCGGGGGCATTCTATCGCAGCGCCAGCTGAAGCTCATTGCCGCGCCTGCCGAAGAAATCGCGCGGCTCGAGCGGGAGTATCCGCGCCGTAAAGCTCCGTAGACGTCGGTCGGACGCCTCGCGGACGCTCACACCCCGATCGCATTCCGCGCCACTACGTCGCGATAGGACGCCGCGCTCAGTTTCGGCACCCTCGCCTGCGTTGCGAAGTCGACCCGATAGAGGCCGAGGCGTTTCCCGTAGCCAAAAATCCACTCGAAATTGTCCATCAGGCTCCACAGGAAGTAGCCGCGGATCGGCACGCCCTCGCGTGATCGTGCGCTGCATCTGGGTCAGATAGTTGCGCAGGAACATGATGCGGTCGAGGTCGTAGACCTGGCCGTCGGTGGCGATCTTGTCCTCGGACGAGGTGCCGTTCTCGGCCCATTCCTTATCCTTTCCTTACCGTCCTTTAGTCTATGACGGCAATCTCGGCCGTGATCGACGGGCCGGCCTTCCGGCCCGCCGATCCATCCGGTTCGAGGTCGTCGCCCATGCTCGCCGAAACGCTGGAACAGCTCCATGCCTCGCCGTCAAAGCGAGCAGCCTATGTGCGCTTCGTGCTGGCGGCGCTGACGGTGATCGTCGCCTTCAAGACCTTCTGGTTCGCCCGCTTCGGCGGCTGGGCGGACCGCGAGCTTGCCGACTTCGACGCCTTCCACATCGTCGCGCTGCGCATCTGGCTCGGCGATCTCGACCAGGTCTATCATTTCAAGGCGCTGCTGAAGATGCAGATGGACGCTGCGGGTGGCGCGACCGGCTTCATGCCCTGGACCTATCCGCCGCAATACGGCCTCTTGCTCGCACCGCTCGCATTCCTGCACGTCGGCGTCGGCTATCTCCTCTTCACCACTGCAACGCTCGCGGTCTACCTCGTGACGCTGCGCGCGATTGCCGGCGCAAATTTCGCGCAAGTCCTGGTGATCCTGTTTCCAGCCCTCGCGATCACGATCGGCTGCGGGCAGAACGGCTTTCTCACGGGGCGATGATCGGGCTCGTTTGCCTCAATGTGGAGCGGCGGCAGCTGGTCGCCGGCCTCGCACTTGGCGCCATGGTGATCAAGCCGCACCTTGCGATTGCCGTCAGCCTCTACTTGCTGGCGACGCGCCGCTGGATTGCGCTCGGGACGGCTGCGGCTGTCGTGCTTGCGAGTTCGCTGCTCTGCACGCTCCTGTTCGGATGGCAGATCTGGACCGCATGGCTCGGTGCGATCAGGGAATCGGCGAGCTACCTCGAGCAGGGCTTCTATCCGCTATTCCGCATGATTCGGCCTATGCGGCGCTGTACAAGGCCGGCTTTCCGGCCAGCGCCGCCTTCTGGGGACAGGCGAGCGTTGCCGCGCTCGCCTTGCTCGCCGTCCCGCTCGGCGTGGCACGCGGCGTGTCGCCCGCCTTCGCGTTCGGTATCGCGGCGATGGTATCGGTGATGATCAGCCCGTATGCCTATGATTACGACCTGCCCATGCTCGGGATCGGTCTTGCCCTGACGCTGCCCGATCTCCCCAGGATGGCGCGCCCGGGCGAGCGCAGCGTGATCTACGGGCTGATCCTGCTCGCCGGAGCCTATGGGCTGGTGCAGCCGGCGCGCCTGGCAGTGCAGTCCGGACAGAAGGCCGATCCCAATCAGCATTTTGCACCCGCGCTCGGCGGCTTCGCACTGATCGCGCTGCTGGTCCTGCTGCTGCGACTGCTGTGGCGCGGGACGCAGGCTGTGCCCCGCGGAGTAAGATCTCTACGCCCGCTGCAGGGCCAGCGTCACGCCGCCCAGCGTGAGCGCCATTGCCCCCCATTCACGCACGCCAAGCGGCTCGCCCAGGATGATCGCGGCGGAGATCACGCCGATCACGGGAACGATCAGCATGCCGGTCGAGGCCGAGGTCGGCGGCAGGCGGCGCAGCGTCTCGAACCAGGTGACGTAGCAGACACCCATCGGCACCAGCGTCATGTAGACAAAGCAGCCGAGCCCCACGGGCGTGATCGCCGAGACATTGGGATGCTCGAACAGGATGCCGAGGATCAGCATCGCGGCGCAACCGAGCCCGACCTGCCAGGCGACGACGGCCAGCGGCGGCATCGGCAGCGGCTTGCGGTTGAGCACATTGCCGAGCGCGAACAGGATGGCGCACAGCAGCGCCAGCACAATGCCAAGCAGCTTGTCGGCGCCGAACACAAAACCGTTGCCGCTCAGGAGCAGCGCGACGCCGGCGACGCCGAGGACGAGTCCGAAGACGTCCCGCATGGTCGGCCGCGTCTGCAGCACCGGCCAGGCGAACAGCATTGCCCAGATCGGCATGGTGTAGGCGAGCAGCGCCCCTTCGCTTACGGTCACATATTTCATCGCGACCGTGCCGAGCCCCATCCAGGCAAAGACGTTCGTAAGGGTCGCAAACAACAACCGCGGGATCGCCTCGCGCGGAACGGCGAACGACTCCTTCCGGCTCAGCGCCAGGGTGCCAAGAATGAGCGAGGCGCAGACGCCGGCAAGCCCACGCGCAAACAGCGGGGGCCATTCCTGGAGCAACAGCTTCATCAGCGGCCAGTTCAGCGCCCAGCCGAACGCCGTCACGCAGAGGCAGAGAGAGCCGATCGTCCTGTCGCGCCGCGCCGAATCCATGGATAGCGCTTAGCAGGCGAACGCGGCCTGCTCCACCTCGGCTGGCGCATGCGGGCCATCGCTGAGCAGGGAACCCGAAGCGCCGGCGCCCGTTCAGAGTCGAGGCCGGACGTCTCTCGAATGCGCGTTCTCGCGAGAGCGGTATCCGGCCATACGTAGCCCAAGGGGAGACACGCCATGGCCACAGCCGAGAAGGATCACGTCTACAAGATCCTGGAACTGGTCGGATCGTCCGAGACCTCGATCGACGACGCGATCAAGAACGCCGTCAGCCGCGCTTCCAAGACCGTTCGCGAGATGAAGTGGTTCGAGGTGGTGCAGACGCGCGGCCATATCGAGAACGGCACGGTGCGCCACTACCAGGTGACGCTGCGCGTCGGATTCACACTGGAAGGCTAAGGCCGCTCACCAGGCGTAGCGAACCTGCCCTTGCCGGCGTAGCTGCGGGTGACGTTCGAAAACTCGCCTTCGAAACTCGCCGCCGCAGACCAGCCGTTCAACCAGCGTGGTCAGCACCGAGTGATGGCGTCCGCACTGCACCTCACCGCGGACCGCACCGCCATCACCAAGTTCGACGGCAAGTTCACGCGCACCGCATAGACGTGCGGCGAAACTGGAACGTTGCGCCAGAGCATGATCCGGAAAAGCGCGACCTCTGTTTTTCCGAATAGATCATGCCCAAACAACAACCTAAAGTGCGATGACGATTCGTCCCAATCTCATCGCGCTTTAGAGCTGGTGACCCGCATCTCCGCGATGGCGATGCGATTTCCGCGTCGATTGCGGGCGCAGTCCTCCGACCAATGAGCTTGATCGAACGGTCGTTAAGCTAATCGTAGAGGGCAAGCGCCTTCTCCAACGATGGAGCGGCGGTCCTGGTTGCCGAGGGAGGCATTAAGAACACGAAGGTCAGGATATGGAGAATACAAAAGCCGACCGCGATGATCGACAGCAGCGTGGTCTCGCTCGGCTCCGGAATCTGAATCAAGCTTTTCCGCTGTGATTTCTCACTGATTGACATTGTCAGATCCCTTGAGGCTGGGCGCATCTGAAGCTGCACGCTGATCGGACGTCGTGATGAGATGGGCGTATTGTCGAAGGATGCGATTGGCCTGTAGCCGCCGCGAGCAATGCAAGGCTTCGAGCAAGAATATCGAAAAGCTTCTCCGTTGCGGGTGACGATCGGAATCTGCTTGAGGCGCAGCGAGTCCGGTCAAAACGACGCCCGTGTCATCGGCAGAACTCCACGATTAAAATCGTAGAGAGGCACATGTGATGCATGATCATACGGGGCCTCCCGGGCTCCTCGCCCACGCCGACGATACCATTCCGGTGAGTGCGACGTCGTGCCGAGCGTCTCAACCTGCATTGATGTTTTTGAATTAGCCCGTCGCCTCACCTGCCCTGGACCGAGGCGAAATGCTGGCGCAACATCGCGGTTCACCATGCATAGCGGACGCCGCCTTTACCCGAGTAGGACCGCGTAACGTTCGAAAACTCGCCTTCGAAACTCGCCGCCGCAGACCAGCCGTTCAACCAGTTCATCTCCACGGACGCCGTTGTGAGCGCGGAGTCGCGGGCCTGCGCCGCGCCATTGACGACGAAGCTTGCGCCCGGTAGCGCCTGAAAGGTGGTGGCGATCGATCGATCCGGATTGAAATCATGCGCCCAGGCCAGGCGGCCACGCAGTGTCAGCACGCCGTCCTGCATGGCGAAGGATTTGTCTGAGCGCAGGCCGAGCTCGGTGCGGGTGTCCGTGACGCTCTTCGCGGCATAGCTCAGGGCGAACGCGGCCGAGCCGGAGACGGCCTGCTCGGCATAGGCCGGCAGATCAATCGTCGTGAACTGCGCCGCACCATAAGGTGTGATGCCGATCCCGCCGATCCACGGTGAGACGAACCGATAGCCGCCCTCGATACGACCGGAATACGCATTGGTGTCGAACGCGGCGCGCAGACGGTCGGTGCCGGCGATCGTCACCGTGCGATCGGTGGTGACGTTCTGCCAGCCATAGGCGAGCGCGGCGGAGATATACGACGGACCGTTCGCGTGGCGCAGATAGGCGCCGGCCTGGAACAGGTCGGAGCGGCCGGAGCCAAGACCGTTCACGCCGAAGCTGGTGCCGCCACCGGCGAGCGCGAAGCCGAGCAGCGTGGTCGGCGAAAGCCGATAATCAGCACCGACCGCGGTGCCGGCGATGCGGCTGGTCGCATTGTTCGAGCCGGTGGCCGCATTGCCGTCTGTCGTCTGCGAACCGCCAAAACCCGCGGCCCACACGCTCCAGCGCTGTACTGTCTGCGGCGGCGCCTTGCTGACCATCGCAAACGCGTCGGTGCGCTTGCGTGCGGCGTAGGCGCTGGCCTGATCCTCCTCGGTAAAACCGACCGCGCCGTTCGCCGCACCTGGCCCGCCGTCCCGCTGCGCGATGGGATCGGTAAGCAGGCCCACGAACTGGCCCATAGCGCTAAACGTGGTCTGCTGCGTGCCAGTTGCCTCTTCGCCGGAAGCTTGCGTCAGCCCGGCCGGCGTCAGCGCGGCGTAGACCGCGGCGATACCGCCATTGGCGTTGAAAAAGTTCGTTACTGCGCCAGCAACGCTCTGCTGGTTGCCGTTGAGGCCGGACGGAAGCGCAAAGCTCAGGGCGACATTGAGATAGACGTTGTTGGCGTCGTAGCTCAGGCCCGCGCTCTTAATGCTGCTCGGCAGGCCGGTTGTGACAAGTGAGCCGAACGAGCCGTTGATCCCGGCACTCGCGGTCAGGATGGTGTAGCGTTTCGAAATGTAGCTGCCGCTCGCGAACACTGCGTCCACCGTGGCACCGCCCAGCGTCGCCGCGCCGCTGACGGACGCGAACGAGGCGGTCGAAGGATTGACCTGGACCAGATAGACCGCGCCGGACTGTAGTGCGAGGCTGCCGCTGACCGCAATCGAGGACCCCGCTGTGCCGTTGCCCGGCGCAAAGATGGCGCCGTTGTTGACGACCATCGCGCCGACCGTGCCGCTGCCGCTGAGCGCCGCGCCGGCCTGGACGGTTATCAGACTGGATGACGCGATCGATCCGTCCACCTGCAGCGTGCCGCCGCTGACGGCGGTCGCACCGGTATAGGTGTTGCTGCCAGAGAGCAGCAACAGGCCGGTGCCGGTCTTGGTCAGCGTGAGCGATCCCGTGCCATCACGGATCGTCCCCGAAAACATCGTCGAGGTATTGTCGCCGCCGCTAGTCAGCGTCGCCGCGCCGCCGCTGTTGGTGACAGTGCCGGCGCCGGCAAGCGAGCCGATCGCATTTGAGAAGCCGGCGAGATCGAGCACGGCGCCACTAGCGATCGTGACTGCCGAGTTGCTGCCGAACGCACTGGTCGAGCCGGCCTGCAGGGTGCCGGCATCCACGACGGTAGGGCCGGTATAGGTGTTGGCACCGGCGAGGATCAGCGTTCCGGCATAGCCGCTCGCTTTATTAACGACGACGTCGCCCGAGCCAGAGAGCACGCCGGTCAGGTTGACCGTGCTGCCGGTGAGCACGTTGTAGATGGGATCGCCAGTCGCGGCGATGTTGTTGGCAATCGTGTAGCTGCCGTTGAACGTTACGGTGACGCCAATCGTGCCGCCATTGAGCGTCAACGTACCGGAACCGAGCGCCTGCGCATTGCCGACGACGAGTGTCGAGCCCTCGTTGACGGTCGTGCCGCCGCTATAGGTGTTCGCTGCGGAGAGCGTCAGCGCACCCGCGCCGCTCTTGGTGATCGAGCTCTGCCCGCCTGTGCCGCCAAAGCCGTCCGCGGCGCTGCTGCCGCCGGAGCCGTTCTGGTCGGCGATGACATCGGAGAGGATGAAGTTGCCGGCGCCGAAGGCCAAAGCCGAGCCCTGCACGAAAAAGCCCGAGCCGAAGGCGGAGCCAGTGTTGGCGCCTGAACCACCCGTCGCAGTGTTGCCCGTGACGCTGCCGCTGCCGTTGATGGTCAGCGTGCCGCCCTTGGCGACAAAGACGGCGCCGCCCATGGCGGCGCCACCGCCGCCTGCGGCCGAGCCGCCATCGCCGGCGCCGAATCCGGCTTGGCCTGCGGTGGGACCAGATCCACCGCCACCGCCGAAGCCACCATGGCCGCCCACGGCGCTCGCAGACCCGTATCCGGCGGCGCCACCACCGCCACCGAATCCGCCGCTCCCGCCGGTCCCGCCAAATCCGCTGCCGCCAATCCCGCCGCCGCCGCCGCCAAAACCACCGGAGCCTCCGGGAACGTAGCCGATCGCGCCGCTGCCGCCGCCGCCGAAGCCGCCCGCTGCGCCGACCCCAACGTTTGGGTCCACGCCAGGTCCACCGCCTCCCCCGCCGAAGCCCCCGGCTCCGCCCAGGGTACCGTTGCCCGACTGGCCGCCGAATCCCCCGCCGCCGCCTGAACCGCTTGGCATGGCGTTGCTGCTGGTTCCCCCACCGCCGCCGCCCTGGGCGCCACCGCTTGTTCCCGTACCGTTTCCGCCGGGCTTGCCTGTCAGACCGCTGATCCCGAGATGGCCGTCCTGCCCATTGCTGTCGGGGCCACCGCCGGCGCCGGTATAACCTCCGCCACCCCCGGCGAACGGATATCCATTGCCACCGGCACCAAAAATGCCTCCGCCTCCCGAGGCGCCATTGCCATACCCGCCGCCTCCGGCGCCGAACAATCCACCACCGCCGCCGCCATTGAGACCGTTCGGATTTGTCGCGCCTCCAGCACCGCCGAGGCCGCCGCCGCCACCGCTCGTTCCGGCCGCACCGGCGCCGCCGACGGCGCTGTTGTTGTTGAACGAGACGCCGGTCAGGGTGACGTTTGCCGATTGGTTGACGAACAGCGCACCACCCGCCCCCATCCCGCCGGCGCCGCCATCTCCACCAGCCCCGCCCCGCGCGACGGCGTTGGCAAGGGTCAGGTTGTTGATGGCGACGTTCTGGGTCTGCGCGACGATCGAGCCCGCGACGACCGCGCTGGTCTGCGTCGCATGGTCGACGCCGATAAAGAAGATACGCTGCGTGCCGCCGCCGCTGATCGTGTTGCCGTTGCCATTGATCGTCACCGAATTGAAGATCGGCGACAGCGCGCCGGACAGGGTGACACTAGTCTCGATATTGATGGTCACCGGCGACGACTGCGCGTTGGCATAGGCGAGTGCATAGCTCAACGTGCCGGCCGCGCCGGTCGTCCCGGTTGCCGAAGTCCCTGGATCGCTTGCAATCGTGACTGTGCAGGTATTGCCCGCACATTGGGCAAACGCCACGTCCGCGCACGTCAAACTGGCAATTGCAAATCCGATTGCAGCAAGCCAGACGGCATGAACGCGCGTCCGGCGGCTCGACTTCATTCCCATCAGCATTTCAAACCCACTCCGCGCCGGGCACACGCACTGGCTTCGCGGCCTGGCGCGTCCTACGCCCGGCATCGAGCACCGAAGCGGACCATAGCCGCGCACCTGTCCGGACGATGTGCCGGGAGTCTCAGCCGCGGATTCATGTCGGCACTGATGCAATTGCGTCACAACCAGAACGTACGCCTTGCCACCTAATGCAGTTGCTCCGCATTGGCCGAGTGGTTAGATACGTGCGTCGAAATCGGTGCTGCGTTTGGCCTTCGTCCGTGCAGCCGGTGTTATCGAGAGTTGGCGTGGACGGAGCAGTCGCGAACGAGGGCATGCCGGCGGATAGCGGCGAGCGCGGATCGGGCGCGCTGGCGCAGTTGCGCGCAGCAACCGCCGACATCTGCGACGTCATTGCACTGACCGCCGAAGACGATTTCCACATCACCACCGCGACGATGATGGCCGGCAACGCGTTGCTGGTCGATTCGCGCGCCACCGATCTGGAATACGACCGGACACCCGCGCACATCGCGCGCGGCGGCATCGATCATTATCAGATCACCCTCTGCGTCGAAGGCGAGATGAGGTTCAGCTCGGGACGGCGCGAGGTGACGCTGCGGCCCGGTGACATCGTTCTCCTCGACATGGCACAGCCGAACCGGACCGTGCTGCGCGCCAGTGGCGGCCGCACCCATCTGACCGCGATCATACTGCAACGCGCCATGCTGGCGCCGCGACTCGCGCATCCGGACTCGGCGACGGCAACCTTCTTACCGTCGGACCACCCGCATGCACGTCTGCTCGCCAGCCATTTCGCGGCGCTTGGACTGCCAGCGGAGCGCGAGGCCGGCAACGTGGAGATCACGATCGAGGCCATCGCCGATCTCATGGCTGCGGCCGCCGGCGGGACGGCCGACATTACGGCCGGCGTCGAACGGGCCGAGCGGCAGCTCTATCTCGCGATGATTAAGCGCCACATCGCGAACAATCTCGAGACCCACGCAATCACCGTGGAAGAGCTTTGCCACCACTTCCAGATTTCGCGCGCAACGCTCTATCGGCTGTTCGAGGCCGATGGCGGGCTTGCACACTACGTGCGAGAGCAGCGACTCAATCTCGCATTCCGACGGCTGATATCGCCGGCCGCGCAGGACGATCGCCTGATCGATCTCGCCGTCGGCATGCGTTTCAGCAGCGATTCCACCTTCATTCGCGCATTCCGCCGCAAATTCGGCGTGACGCCTGGCGAGTTGAGGGAGATGGCCGACGACTGGCTCCGCGAGACCGGAGCGGTCCCTGCCATCGACACGGTGCTGCATCAACTGGCCCGACGCCACACATCGCAGCCGTGATGGATGTCGGCGCGGCATCGGGGTTTGTCGCTCGCGTTCCGACCGGATATGACTCTGATCACGCCCGAATGTTTCGGTCAGGCTGAGAGCCTTATCATGACCGACCAGATCAAGCTTGTCCTCTTCGACATGGACAATGTCCTCTGCGACTACGACAGGGGAAGGCGGGTCGCATGCCTGGCGGAGCTTGCGGGGTCCACCAGCGAATTTGTCTACAAGGCGATCTGGGAGTCCGGGTTCGAATTTCTCGGCGACTCCGGCGCTCTCGGTGCCCAGGCCTATTTGCGCGGTTTTGGGGAACGCATCGGCTATTCCCTGTCGCTGGATGAGTGGGTCGAGGCGCGGCGGTGTTCGATGAAGGCCGACCTCGCGATGCTGGAGGTTGCCGGTCATCTCCGCGGATCGGTCGATATTGCGGTCCTGACCAACAACACCACGCTGGTCTCCGACCACATCGACACCCTGCTGCCGGAATTGCGACCGCTGTTCGGCAGCAGAATTTACACCTCGGCACAGTTCAAGGCGACGAAGCCCGATCCGATCTGCTACCGCCTCTGCGTGTCGGAGCTCAAGGCTAAGCCCGAGACCGTCCTCTTTGTCGACGACCTCGAAGCAAATGTCGCCGGCGCACGGGAAGCCGGTCTCCGCGCGCATCACCACACGTCGGTAGAGACGTTCAAGCAAGCCCTTTCTGGCTACGGCCTGCTTGAAGGGTACTGAACGAGTTCGACGTCAGGCGAGATCGACGCCGCGCCGCTCCGGGATCAGGGTAAGCAGCGCCACGATGTCGATGAGGTAGAGCAGCGCAAGCCCTGCGATCGCGGTCGGAAAGCCGTAGGCTGCGCTCACGATGCCGACCACCAGCGGGCCGAAGCCGGCAACCGCCCGACCGATGTTGAAGAACACGTTCTGCGCGGTGGCGCGCGCCGCGGTTGGATAAAGCTCGCTCATCAGCGCGCCGTAACCACCGAGCATGCCGTTGACGAAGAAACCCATCACGGCTCCGCCGATCAACAATGCAATTGCAGTCGTCAGCTGCGAATAAACCACCACCATGATGGCCGCGCCCAGCATGTAGGTCAGGAACGCAGGACGGCGGCCGAAGCGATCGGCCACATGGCCGAACAGGAAGATCCCGAGCGCCATGCCGGCGATGGTGACGGCGGTCCACAGCGCCGATTGTGTCAGGCCATAACCGAACCGCGTCGAGAGATAATTCGGCAGCCAGATCATGATGCCGTAGTAGCCGAAATTCTGCACCGAGCAGAGGATGATCATTCCGATGCCGATCCTGGTCGTCTCCGCATCAGCCACGAGTGCACGAAGTGACGAGCCGGCATTCGCCGTTCTTGCCTTGTGCGCGATGAAGACGTCCGGCTCGTGCAGCTTGCGCCGGATCACATAGGCGACCACCGCCGGAAACACGCCGAGCGCGAACATCCCGCGCCAGCCGATGATCGGCAGCAGGATCGGCGTCACCAGCGCCGCAGTGAGAACGCCGAACTGCCAGCCGAGCCCGACATAGGACGTCGCCCGCGCGCGCTTGCTCGCAGGCCAGGCCTCGGCCACCAGCGCCATGCCGATGCCGAATTCGCCGCCGAGACCGATGCCGGCGATGACCCGGTAGGTCAGCAAATCCCAATAGCCCTGCGCGAGCGCGCAGAGTCCGGTAAAGACCGCGAACAGGACAATGCTCCAGGTCAGAACTCGCACGCGGCCAAGCCGGTCCGACAGCATACCGAAGATGAGGCCGCCAACGACCGCTCCGACCAGCGTCCCCGTCACGAGCGAGGCCGCCTTCGGCTGCGTGAGATGAAGGTCCTTCGAAATCGCCGTCAGCATGAAGCCGAGAATGAGAAGGTCGAAGCCATCCATGGCGTAACCGAGCGCCGATCCCCACAGCGCCCGGCGTGCTTCCGCGTCGCGATCCCCCGTGCGGGCCACCGGTGTTTCGGCCCCGCCGAGAATGACATCCTGTACCTGGCTCATGGCCCCCCCTTCGCCAACCGATCCCTCAACCGATCCTTTGGGATCGCGCCCAGACTACCCGCGCACCGTACACCTCAGGCGAGATGACACGCCACGAAATGGCCGCCTGCTCCTTCTTTCAGCTCTGGCGCGACTTCCGCGCAGCGCGGCTGGGCGATCGGGCAGCGGGTGTGGAAGGGGCAGCCTGACGGTGGCTTCATCGGGCTCGGCACGTCGCCTTTGAGCCTGATGCGCTCACGCTTGAGCTTGGGATCTGGGACCGGCACCGCGGACAAGAGCGCCCTGGTGTAGGGATGCTGCGGGTTGCGGTAGAGGTCGTTGGCTTTCGCCAGTTCGACGATGCGGCCGAGATACATCACCGCGACGCGGTCGGAGATGTGCTCGACCACCGAAAGATCATGCGCGACGAAAAGATAGGTCAGGTTCAGCTCGGCCTGGAGGTCTTCGAGCAGGTTAATGACCTGCGCCTGGATCGACACGTCGAGCGCGGAGACCGGCTCGTCGCAGACGATCAACTTCGGCTCGACCGCGAGTGCACGCGCGATCACGATGCGCTGGCGCTGGCCGCCGGAGAACTCATGCGGATAGCGCCGCATATGCTCGGCCTTGAGACCGACCTTGACCAAGAGGCCCGCGACTCGCTCCTCGCGCTCCCTGGCGGAGGATGCGAGATTGTGGATGGTGAAGGCCTCGCCGAGGATTGCGCCGACCGTCATGCGCGGATTGAGCGAGGCGAACGGGTCCTGGAACACCAGCTGCATGTTCCGCCGCATCGCGCGCAGATCGTTGCCGCCGAGGCTACGTACGTCCTGGCCGTCGAACACGACCTCGCCGTCGGTCGGCTCGATCAGGCGCAGCACGCAGCGCCCGGTCGTCGACTTGCCGCAGCCGGACTCGCCGACGAGGCCGAGCGTCTCACCGCGGTTGACCGAGAATGACACGCCGTCGACCGCATAGACGCAGCCGACCTGGCGCGACAACAGGCCGCCGAGCACGGGGAAATGTTTCTTCAAGCCGCTGACGCGCAGCAGGGGTTCGCTCATGACGCGCCTCCCAACTGTGTATCTCCCAGGTGACACGCCATGCGGTGGCCGGGCGCGATCTCGCGCAGCAGCGGCTCCTTCGCGGTGCAGACGCTCATGGCGAACTTGCAGCGCGGCGCGAAGCGGCAGCCGACCGGCGGATTGATCAGGATCGGCACCGAGCCGCCGATCGCCTCGAGCCGCGTCTTGTGCTCGCTGTCGAGATCGATGCGCGGGATCGAGCGGATCAGTCCTTGGGTATAGGGATGACGGGGATCGCCGAAGAGATCGTCGACGGGCGCCTCCTCCACGACCTTGCCGGCATACATCACGACGACGCGCTGTGCGGTCTCCGCGACGACACCCATGGCATGGGTGATCAACATCACCGCCATGCCGAAGCGTTCCTTCATGTCCTGCAGGAGGTCGAGGATCTGCGCCTGGATGGTGACGTCGAGCGCGGTGGTCGGCTCGTCGGCGATGATCAGCTTCGGCTTGCAGGCCAGCGCCATCGCGATCATCACGCGCTGGCGCATGCCGCCGGAGAACTGGTGCGGATAGTTGTGCACGCGCCCTTCTGCGTTGGGTATCTGCACCAGCTTCAGCATCTCGATGGTGCGCTCGAGCGCCTGCTTCTTCGTCACCGCTTCATGCCGGCGCAGGCTCTCGGAGATCTGCTCGCCGACGGTGAGCACCGGATTGAGCGAGGTCATCGGCTCCTGGAAGATGAAGCCGATTTCCTTGGCGCGGATCTCGTCGAGTTGATTGCTCGTCAGCGGCACGAGATCGCGCCCCTCGAAGATGATCTGGCCCGCCACAATGCGGCCGGGCGGCATCGCGATCAGCTTCAGGATCGACATAGCGGTCACGGTCTTGCCGCAGCCGGATTCGCCGACGACGCAGAGCGTCTCGCCTCTGTTGATGGAAATGTCGACGCCGTCGACGGCCTGGAGGATGCCATCGTCGGTGGAGAAGTGGGTTTTCAGGCCCTTGATTTCGAGCAGCGGCGCCATCAGATCACCCGTCGCGCATCGAGCGCGTCACGCAGGCCGTCGCCAATGAAATTGATGGCGACCACCGCGATGAAGATCGCGCCGCCCGGAAACAGCGCCCAGTGCGGGCCGATGTCGAGAAAATCCTTGGCGTCGTACAGCAGCCGGCCCCAGGTCGGGGTATCAGGCGGAAAGCCCAGGCCCAGGAACGACAGCGTCGATTCCGCGATGATGGCGGCGGCGACGTCGATGGTGCCGGCGATAATCACCGGACCGAGCGCGTTAGGCAGGATGTGGCGCACCACCTGCCGCACCGGACTTGCTCCCAGTGCGCGCGCGGCTTCGACGAACTCCTTTTCGCGGATCGAGAGGAACTGTGCACGCACGAGGCGCGCGACCGGCATCCAGCGCAAGCCTCCGATCACGAGCACGATCAGGATGAAGATGCCGCCCTCGGGGCCGAACATCTGCTTCAGCCCGTCGCGGAAGAGATAGATCAGAAGCAGCAACAGCGGCAGTTGCGGCAGCGACAGGAACAGATCGGTGAGCCACATCAGGCCGTGCCCGAGCGCGCCCCGAGACATCCCGGCGAGCGCACCTATCAGCGTGCCGACGAACACCGAGACCAGCATCGCGGCGAGCCCGACCGCGAGCGAGATGCGCCCGCCATAGATCATGCGCGCCAGAATGTCCTGGCCGAGGTCGTCGGTGCCGAAGGGATGGGCGAGCGAGGGCCCCTGGAGGCCCGCGACGATATCGATGTCGTTGATCTTCACGCGCCACACGAAGGGGCCGATCGCCACGGCCAGCACCAGGATAAGGAGCAGGAAGGCGCTGACCACGGCGAGCTTGTGGCGGCTGTAGCGCCGCCACGTCTCGCGCCAGGGCGAGTACGCGCGCCGCTTAGCGGAGGGAGATGCGAGGGTCAAGCCAGCCATAAAGGACGTCCGCGATGAGATTGAACAGCACCACGAGGCACGCGAAGACGAAGGTAACGGCCATCACCACCGGCGTGTCGTTGGAAAGGATGGAGGAAATCAGCAGCGAGCCGATTCCGGGGATGCGGAAGATCTGCTCGGTGACGATGGCGCCGCCGAACACCGCGGGAATCTGCAGCGCGATCAGCGTAACGACCGGGATCATGGCGTTGCGCATGACGTGCTTGACGATGACCGTGGCCTGCCCGAGGCCCTTGGCGCGCGCCGTGGTGACATAGTCGAGGCGGATCACGTCCAGCATCGCCGAGCGCACGAAGCGCGTCATCGACGCCGCCTGGAACAGGCCGAGCACAGCCACCGGCATGATCGCCTGCCGGATCATCTCGAGTACCCAGCGGATGCCGGTCGCCTTGATGTCGGTCGAGTAGACGAAAGGCAGCCAGTCCAGCGTGACCGAGAAGATCAGGATGAACAAGAGACCAGTGAAGAAGGTCGGCAGCGAGAAGCCGATGAAGGCGAACGTGTTCGCGATCTGGTCGAACAGCGAATAGGGCTTTGTGGCCGCATAAACGCCGACGGGGATTGCAATCAAGAGCGCCAGGATTTGCGCCGAGCCGATCACGTAGAGCGTCGCCGGCAGGCGCTGGAGGATCAGCGTGTCGACATCCATCCGGCTGACGAAGGAGAAACCCCAGTCGCCGTGCAGCATGGCGTTGAGCCAGTGCAGGTAACGAAGGTAGATCGGATCATCGAGGCCGAACTTGGCCCGAAGTGCGGCCTGCACTTCGGGCGGGACGTTCGGGTTCGTCGCCAGTTCCGAGAAGGGATCGCCGGGCGCGAGCGCCAGCACGACAAACAACACGACCGAGATTCCGAGCAGGCTCGGAATCGCGATCAGGAGGCGGCGCAGAACATACTTACTCATGAAAGAAAGACCCCGCCTAGGCGTGCGTGATCATTCCTCCCTGTACCAATCGTGCAGATTGTCGGTTTCGTTGGCCCAGCCGCTGATGATCGGACGCAGATTGTTGGCCGCTGCTTCCACCTTCAACCGATGCTGCACCGGGATGAACACGGTGTCCTGGAACATGAGATCGTTGGCCTTAATATAGTACGCCGCGCGCTTGACCGGGTCCATTTCGCTTTCGGCGGCTTCGATCGCGGCGTCATAGTCCTTGTTGACCCAGCGCGGGAAGTTCGTGCCCTGCCACTTGTTCTCCTTCGTGGCGACGTTGATCGACAGATAGCGGCGCATATGCTGCGACGGATCCGGCTGGCTCAGCGGGATCTGGAACATCTCGATATCGGCGTAGAAATGCGCATAGGTGTCGGGATTTGCGACGTCGGAGGAGAAGAACACGGACGCCACCACCGACTTCAGCTCGACGTCGATGCCGGCCTTCTGGCAAGCTTGCTTGACGATCGCCTGGGTCTTCTGACGCGGGCCGTTGATCGAGGTCTGGTAGACGATCTTCAGCTTCTTGCCGTCCTTCTCGCGGATGCCGTCCGCGCCCGGCTTCCAGCCGGCGTCGTCCAGGATCTTTGAGGCCTTCTCGACGCTGAACTCCCAGCTCGTGTTCTTGGACACGAATTTTTCCGGACCATTGAGGAAGTTGGCGGTGGTGCGGCCGGCACGGCCGTAGATCGCCTTCTTCACCGACTCACGATCGACCAGCATCGACAGCGCCTTGCGCACCGCGGGATCGGAGAACAGGGGATGCTTGGTCTTCATCGACGAGCGCTCGCCGTCGACCTCGGTGTTGGGATCGGTGAAGTTGAGCGCGATGAACTCGGTGTCACCGCCCACGGCATAGACGGTCTTGCCCTTGCCGCCCTTCTCCAGGCGCAAGAGGACGTCGTCCTCGACCTGGATGTTCCAGCCGAAATCATATTCGCCGGTCTGGATCACGGCACGCGCGGCCGAAACGGCGTCGCCGCCGCCCTTCATCTCGACCGTATCGAAATAAGGCCGGTTCGGCATGTGGTAATCGGGATTGAGCTGGCCGCGGACGAGATCGCCCGGCTTGAACTCGACGAACTTGTAGGGGCCGGTGCCGACCGGCGAGAGGTTGGTCGGCGCTTCCCGCGATTTGGACCCCTTGTAGTCCGCGAACAGATGTTTGGGGATGATGGTGTTGGGAGCGCCAACGAAGGCGTCAGCCCAGAACGGCGTCGGCTTGTTGAAGAGGATGCGGACCGTGAGATCATCCACCTTCTCGACCGTGATCTCGCGATACGTCGCGATCGTCAGCGCGGAGGTCGCGGGATCCTTGGCATATTCCCAGTTGAACACGACGTCGTCGGCGGTGAACGGCTTGCCATCATGCCATTTGACGCCCGGTTTCAGTTTCCAGGTTACCGACTTGCCATCGGCGGCCAGGCCGCCGTTCTGGATCGAGGGGATCTCCGCCGCCAGCACCAGCTTCATGTTGCCGTCGGGATCCCAACAGGCGAGCGGTTCATAGAACAGGCGCGAGCCATCCTGATCCTTGGTGCCGGTCGCGAAATGAGGATTGAGCAGGGTCGGGCCCTGCCACCACAACAGCCTCAGCGCACCGCCGCCGCCGCGCTTGGTCGGCTTGTAGACCTGGGGACCTTCGGCCATGGCGATGCCACCGAGCGCGAGGATCTGGTTGGCGAGGGGAGCGGTGAGGCCGACCGCGGCCATGCGCTTGATGAAGGCGCGGCGATCCATCCGCCCGTCCTTCACCTTGCCGATCATCGAACGCAATTCTTTATCCAGCATCGTTGTCCCCCGTTGGTTCCCGTATGGATGCAGGCAGCCGCGAGGCGACCACCGGGTTTTTCTCTGGCGGTAGATGGCACACCGAATAGGCCGCGCGTCAACTGCGACCGTGTGTGTGCCAACGGTGTTCTGGCTGTCGGTTGGGCAAAACCGTGTTCCGCAGCTCAAGCGTTCGGCAATCCGGCGCTAAAACGCGCCGAAATCCGCGCTGCACTGCGGAAAATTTGTTCGCCGTATCAGACGAAGTATCGAGACGAAATTCTACGCCACGGACATGTCGAGCGGCGGCGCGACGTGGTCCGGCAGCGGGCAGACATAAGGTGTCTTGGCCGTCCGCTTCTCGAGGTCAGCCTTGGCAGCCTTGATCAGCTCCGGATCGGTCAACGCCTTGATGCCGATACCGGCCATCGCCTTGGCCGCCTGCACCATGGCCTTGTGGGCGTGTGCGCTCTTGCCCTGCGCCACCACCTGCCAGGTGTGGAAGGGCGTGCCGATCGCAACCGTAGGTGCATGAACCTGCACGGTCGGCACCACCCAGCTCACGTCGCCGACGTCGGTCGAGCCGACCAGCGGGTTGCGCTTGGCATCGAGCGGCACCAGGAAGTCGGCCAGCGGACGATCGGTCGGCTCCATGCCGATCGCGTAATAGACCGATGCAATGTCCTTGTCGCTCAGCGTCGCGCGGATCTGGGTGGCAAAGCCCTTGTCCGCGTCGTCGAAATGCGGCGGTCCGAGCTCTTCCATGACCCGGTGCAGCGCCTGCTCCAGCGGCGTATTCGGCAGGATGTTGGAGACCGCGGAGATGATCTTCATCTCGACCTTGGTCTCGGTCATCAGCGCGGCGCCCTCCGCGATCTTGCTCACGCGTCCGACCAGTTCGGTCATGCCGGGCAGATCGCGGGCACGGATCGAGTAACGCACGCGCGCATGCGCCTGCACCACATTGGGGGCGATGCCGCCGGTGTCGAGCAGCGCGTAGTGCACGCGCGCATCGCTCGGCATGTGCTCGCGCATGTAGTTCACGCCGACATTCATCAGCTCCACCGCATCGAGCGCGGAGCGGCCGAGATGGGGCGAGGCCGCGGCATGCGAGGTGCGGCCGGTGAAGATGAAGTCCGCGCGTGTATTGGCGAGCGACGGTGTCACCGCGACTTCCCAGAAGCTGTGCGGATGCCAGGTGATGGCGATGTCGGCATCTTCGAACGCACCGGAGCGTACCATGAAGGCCTTGGCCGCGCCGCCTTCTTCGGCAGGGCAGCCGTAATAGCGGACGCGGCCCGGCACCTTGTTCTCGGCGAGCCAGTCCTTCACCGCGGTCGCGGCGAGGAGTGCGGCAGAGCCGAGCAGATTGTGACCGCAGCCATGGCCATGGCCGCCGGTCTCGATCGGCCGGTGCTCGGCGACGCCGGCCTCCTGGCTGAGGCCCGGCAGCGCGTCATACTCACCCATGAAGGCGATGACCGGTCCGCCCTCGCCCCACTCGCCCATCAGCGCGGTCGGAATGCCGGCGACGTTCTCGGTGATGCGGAAACCCTGATGACGCAACTCGGCGAGATGCTCGGCGGCGGACCACGCCTCGGTGTAGCACACCTCCGGCATACCCCAGACCTTGTCGCTGAGATCGATGAAACGCGCCTTGATCGTGTCGACGCCACGCCAGATGTCGCTGCGGTTATCCATTGCTTCGGTCCGTGATCTCTTGGCCAAACGAAGCGGCAATGGTTAGCAGCTTCATTGCAAGCCGCCTAGCACCTCGCCGGACACCAGCCATGCGGCCGGGCCGGATTGGGCCGCCGCCAACGACTTTAGACGGACAGTTCCTGTCATCTTTGGAGATCGGCGTCACAACATCTGGAATAGTTGCGGTCAAGGCTTTCAAGACGGCCTAGCCGGGCTTAAATTGCGCATGCTTCGCGCACCCTCATGGCGACGAAGGACGCTCGCAGATCAGGAGAACTCCATGCCCGCTCTGACCGAATGGAGAGTGCCGCCGGCCAACCAGCCGCGCGCGAGCGATTACGGTTTCGATCTCGACCGCGCGCTCGCCTCCGTCGTCGGCCTGCACGCCATCATCCCGCCGGACGCCTTCAGCGCCGAGACGCTCGGCACCGAACGCGCTGGCAACGGCGTCGTGATCGACAACGGGCTGGTGCTCACCATCGGCTATCTCATCACCGAGGCGGAATCGGTGTGGCTGCACCTCGCCGACGGACGCGTCGTCGAAGGCCATGCGCTCGGGTTCGATTCCGTCACCGGCTTCGGCCTGGTGCAGGCGCTCGGCCAGCTCGACGTCGAACCCTTGCCGCTCGGCAACTCGGCGGAGGCCCGGATCGGCGACCGCGTCGTGGTCGGTGGCGCCGGCGGGCGCACGCGCTCGGTTGCGAGCCAGATCGTGGCCAAGCAGGAGTTCGCCGGCTACTGGGAATACCTCCTCGACGAAGCCGTCTTCACCTATCCCGCGCATCCGAACTGGGGCGGCACGGGCTTGCTCAACGAGCACGGCGAATTGATCGGCATCGGCTCGCTCCAGCTCGAGCGCGAACGTGACGGCAAGGCCGAGCATGTCAACATGATCGTGCCGATCGATCTGTTGAAGCCGGTCCTCGACGATCTGCGCAGGTTCGGCCGCGTCAACAAGCCGGCGCGGCCCTGGCTCGGACTCTATTCGACCGAGATCGACAATCGCGTCGTGGTGATCGGAATCTCCGCCAACGGTCCGGCCGCGCGCGCCGAGCTCAAGACCGGCGACGTCATCCTCGCCGTCGACGGCGAGAAGGTCACGAGCCAGATCGGCTTCTACAAGAAGATGTGGGCGCTCGGCGCGGCCGGCGTCGACGTGCCCCTCACCGTGCATCATGAAGGTGTCACCTTCGACGTCACGGTGACCTCGATCGACCGCTTCAAGCTGCTCAAGGCGCCGAAGCTGCATTGATCCAAAGCTTGAGGAAGCAGCAATGAGCGAGGCCGTGGTCGACGACATCGTGGCCGTGCTGCCGCCGCTGCTCGATGCGCTGGAAGCGCTCGGCTTCTTCCAGCGGCATTTGCATCCGCCGGCCTTTGCGTCGGTGATGAACGCAATTGGCGCGCCAGACAAGGCGCTGCAGGGGGCCCACGCAGCGATTGGAAGGTGGCCCGAGCAGTTCGCAGGAGTGCGCGAGCGGCTCGATCGCGCCTGCGACGAGACGCTCGCCGCCTTTGCCGGCATCCGCGACGTCGAGCGCGGCAATGGTGATCTCGTCGCCGTCTTCCGCGCACTGCGTCACGTCCCTCGCGCGCTGGAGGCGCTTTATCCGCTGGCGGTGCGGTTTCCGCCGGTGAGCAGCTTCTTCCTCAACGCCGCAAGGCGCGCGGATGAATCGCTGCTGGCGAGCCTGGAAGGAGGCACTCGCGAACACACCGGCATCTTCCACGACCACAACGAACCCGGCAGCCGCGGCGGCTTCTCGATCTACGTGCCCGAATACTACTCGCCCGATCGCGCCATGCCCCTGGTGATGGCGCTGCACGGCGGCAGCGGCAACGGCCGCGGCTTCCTTTGGAGCTGGCTGCGCGATGCGCGCAGCCTCGGCGCAATCCTGGTGGCGCCGACCGCGACCGGCCCGACCTGGGCGCTGACGGGCGACGACAGTGACACACCCAATCTCATGCGCATTCTCGAGACCGTGCGTAGCCGCTGGACCATCGATGGTTCGCGCATGCTGCTGACCGGCATGAGCGACGGCGGAACCTTCAGCTACGTCACCGGGCTCGACGGCGCCTCGCCTTTCACCCATCTTGCGCCGGTGTCGGCAACCTTTCATCCGCTGATGGCGGAGATGGCGGACGCCACGCGCCTGCAGGGCCTGCCGATCTTCGTCACCCACGGCAAGCTCGATTGGATGTTTCCGGTGCAGACCGCACGCCAGACCCAGGCCGCGCTGTCGGCCGCCGGCGCCGACGTCACCTATCGCGAGATCGATGATCTCAGCCACACTTACCCCCGCGAGATCAACGCGGAGCTGCTGGCGTGGCTGAATGGGACCTGAACGGGCCGTCCTGACCTGCGCCGGACTGCCGCGGAACCATCATTTCGGCTCGACGTTATCCGCCGTCACCGGAGGTTCGCCATGAAGACTTTTTTCGGAATGATTCTGGGCGCGCTGCTGCTCGTGTGCGGCGTGTACGTCTATGACTCCATGCAGACCTCGTCGGTCGGCAATGGCGAGGTTGCGACCACCAATCGCACCATCGTGAACTGGGATGTCGCGAAGGCCGATTGGGATGCGTTGCGCGATCGCGCGCACAAGGACTGGGTTCGCATCTCGTCGAAGTAATTTCGATTGACCCGCCATGAACAAGGCGCCGACGCGGGTTCGCGGCGGCGCCTTTGTGTTGAGCGCAACGAATTCGGCGCTCAGTTCATCCTGGCCTTGCGGGCATCGGCGATGACCCGCTCGAACTCGGCCATGCTGAGCACGCCCGGCACGCGGTACTTGCCGACGATGAAGGACGGGGTGCCGCGGAAGCCGAAGGCTTCGGCCTGCTCGTTGTTGCGCTTGAGGATGGCGTCAATGTCCTTGCCGTGATCGGTGAGATCGCGTTTCAACCGGTCCATGTCGACGCCGGCTGCAGCAAGCAGCTCGTTGATGCGCGGCTCGGTGAGGCGCGAGCTGACGCCCATCATGGCGTCATGGGCCTGATGGTACTTGTCCTGGAATTTCGCCGCGAGCGCGATCCGCGCCGCCGTTACCGAGACTGGCCCGAGGATCGGCCAGTCCTTCATCACCAGCCTCACCTTGCCGTCGTCCTGAACCACCTGACGCAGCTCGGGCTCGAGCTTGCGGCAATAGGGGCAATTGTAGTCAGACCATTCGACGATGGTGATGTTGCCGTCGGGATTGCCGGCGACGGGCGTGTCGGGATCGCGCAGCACTTTGGTCTCGGTCAGCACCTCGTCATCGCCGGCCGCGGCCCGCGCCGAGGTGATCCCACCCATTGCAAGGGCGCCTGCCCCGATCAGCGTCAACGCCGCGCGCCGCGTCGGCACAAGGCCCTTATTCCTGAATCCAGTCATATCTCGTCCCGTTTCGGTCCCATCTCCGCAAATACGGCTCGGAACCAGGAATTGTTGCGAACCATATAAAGTGTCGCAGCCGCGATGTCATCGCACCAGCAGCCTGACCGCGAGCGGCACCTGGAACGAGGTCACCAAAGCGTCCAGGCTCATGACGACGCCGGCGATCTCGTCGACGGGCATCCATCACTGAAACGCTAGGCCTGGATCGTATTTGCCACCTGCGAAGCCGCAACGCGAGGCAGCATCGCCATCAGCGTCCCGGTCATGGTGGCAATCAGCGTAGTCTTGCCGTCGTGCTCGGCAAAGGCCCTGGCCTCGCAGAAGGTCAGCGTGCGACCCGGCTTGACCACCTCGGCCTTGAAGAGGAAGCGCTCGCCACGGGCAGGTGCAATCAGCGAGGTCTTGAACTCGACCGTCAGGATGTCGGCCTCGCGCGGCATCAAGGTGAAGGCGGCAACGCCGCAGGCATTGTCGAGCCCGGCGGTGACGATGCCGGCGTGAATGAAGCCATTCTGCTGCGTGAAAGCAGACGAATGCGGCATCGCCAGCTCGACCACGCCAGGCGCGAGATGGGCGATCGAGATGCCGAGCGTGCGCATCGCCTTCTGTCCTTCGAACAACGCGGCGGCGGCGGCTCGGTAGTCCGGGTTCTTCGGCTCGAATGCGGCCATGGCTCAAGCCTCGTCGAATTTGCCGGCATGCCACATGATGTTCGTGTGGCCGACGTGATCGCACTGCCACGGATAGACCGTGCCGCGATAGGTCGCCTCCTGCTCCATCGCCATTCCGTGCCCTTGCCGTATCTCTTGATTTGATACGGTGGCGTATCAGGCGTGGGACGCGTTAGCAATACGGTACCGTATCAAGAACCGGTGAGGCTTTTCTTCATGAGCGACGGCAAGGGCGACGTCTGGGTCGAGGCAGGATTTGCCGAGCTGGCCCGCTCGGGAGTCGAGGGCGTGCGGGTCGAAGTGCTCGCCAAAAACCTTGGCGTCACCAAGGGCGGCTTCTACCGCCGCTTCGCCGACCGCGCCGCGCTGCTCGACGCCATGCTGGAACGCTGGCGCGTGGGGCGCACGGCAGCCATCGCCCAGCAGACGAGCCTCGACGGACAAGACCCCCGCGAGCGGCTCAAGGCGGTGATCCAGCTCTATTCCGAACGACTGAACCCGGAGGGCATGGCGATCGAGCTCGCGATCCGGCAATGGGCCCGCTCGGACGAGAACGCGGCGGCGGCGGCCGCAAGCGTGGACGCGGCGCGACTCAAGCACGTCGCCGAACTCTATCGCGCGACCGGGCTCGCAGCCGAGGAGGCCGATGCCCAGGCCTTCTTGTTCTACTGCTTCATCTTCGGCCAGAGCCTGCTGTTCGTCGAGCGCGGTCCGCGCAAGCGATCGCAGCTCGTGGCGAAATCGGCCGAGAAGCTGTTGGACTAAAGCGCGATGAGATTAGGATGAATCGTCATCGCGCTTTAGGTTATTATTTGAGCATGATCTCCGCGCAAACGCGTTCCGCGTTTGGCGCGAGGGAAAACCGCTTCACACTTTTCCGGATCATGCTCTAGCGATTGGACCTAAGCGAAATGGCGGGAGCATTGCTCCGGCCATCGCATCAGTTCAAAGCTCAGGCGGCGCCCTTCAGCTTCTTGTTGCATTCGCTGTAATAGCCGCCGCCCTTCTCGATCCACTTCATGCCGGCATTACCGTTGGTCGCCTTGTTGGCATTGTACTGATCGACACAGGTGTGAAGGCGGGCCTTGCCGGCGGTCTCCTTGGAATATTTCGGATCAACCGCGGTCGGGAAGACCGCGGGTCCGGTCGGCGCCGGGGCGGCAGCGGGGGCCGCCTCCTTCTTGGCCTGCTTCGGCTCGGCGGGAGCAGCGGGCGCAGCCGCGGCTGGCGCGGCAGCGGGCGTCGCATCCGCGCCGCACTGGGCCTTGCGGAAGTCATTCCACTTCATGGTGCCGAGCGAGCCGTCCTTCTTGGCAGCCTGATATTTCGCACTGCACTCCTGCGAGGTCAGCGCCTGCGCCGGCGCGCTGGCCACCAGCGCACCCAGTCCCGACAACGCAACTGCACACAGCAACTTTGATCGAATAGTCATGCCTGGTCTCCTCCTTGGTCTTCCCCCGGGGGAAAGTGAAATCAGGATTGCTATCCTAGCGTGCCGCCGGCTTCCGACAAGAAAGCGATGGCTCCTGCTGCCAAAATATAGTGATCGCGCCGTTCAAATTATTCATGTCGCGTTCAGCAAGGCGAGCCGACGTTCGCAATCCTTGGCAATTCTCGCAAGAAGAGTGCAACACCATGACCCTGACCTCTCGCCTCGCTGCCGTCGCCCTCGCCTCCCTGCTCGCCTCCGGCACCGCCTTCGCGCAAGCGACTGCGCCGGCCACCAAGACTGATACCGCTGTTACCGCCGACAAGAAGGCGCCGAAGGAGCGCTCGGCCGAGTCGCTGGAATGCTCCAAGCAGGCGGACGCCAAGGGCCTGAAGGGCAAGGAGCGCAAGAAGTTTCGCCGCGAATGCATAAAGGAAGCGAAGGCCGGCACCGCTGCCCCCGCTGCCGAAAAGAAGTAAATCCGTCACAATACTGCTCGCGAGCTTCAGCGAGGGTGCACGCATCGCGGCATGACGTAGCCGCAATTGTGCGCCTCTCGCTGATTTGCGATAAGGTGGCGTGAAGCAAATCACCGCCTCCCTGCCGTTCGAATGGCCGAGCCGTGCCAAGATCTTGAGCACGGTGGAGACGCTCACCATCGGCACCGCCGGTGGCCTTGTGTTTCTGTTTGCGGGCCTTCCCGGCGGGTTGATCTCGGGCTCGATGATCGCGGTCGGAATCGCGGCGATCGCCGGCCGCCAACTGACGCTGCCGCCGATCCTGACCCAGACCGTGCTGGTGCTGCTCGGCATCTCCCTGGGCTCGGTCGTTTCGCGCCATCTGATCCAGCAGGTCAGCGCCTATCCCCTGACCATCGGGCTGCTTGCGCTCGCGACCTTCTGCTCGACCTTCGGCTCGAGCTATTACCTCCAGCGCATCCATGGCTGGGATCGCACCTCGGCCTTCCTTGCGGGCAGCCCCGGCGCCCTCTCGCAGATCACGATCCTGGCGGTCGAGCGCGGTGCCGACTTGCCGGGCATCGCGGTGGTGCAGACCATGCGCGTCATCATCCTGACCGCGGCGCTGCCGATGGTGCTGGCGCTGGCAGGCGTCGCGCCCTCTGTCGCACCGTCACTGACGACGACGATCGCTTCGCCGCTCGATCTCGTCGAGCTGGTCGCTGCCTCGCTGGCGGCGGCGCTTGTGCTGCGGCTGATCAAGTTTCCGGCGAGCTGGATGTTCGGCGCGATGATCGCCTCCAGCGTGCTGCATGGTGCAGGCTGGGTCGAGGGCGGCCTGCCGAACTGGGTGCGCGGCGTTGCACTGGTCGGCATCGGCGCGCTGATCGGCAGTCGTTTCTCGCGGATGCGGATCAAGACGATGGCCGGCCACATCAACGCGGCGCTGGGCTCGTTCGCGGTGGCGATCGCCGTCTCCGCCATCTTCGTCGGCATCGTGGCGCTGACCACGCAGGTGAAGTTCTCCGACGTCGTCGTCGCATTCGCGCCGGGCGCGATGGACGCCATGCTGGCGCTGGCCCTGACGCTGCACATCGACCCGATCTTCGTCGGCGCCCATCATCTGTCGCGCTTCGTGTTCGTGACGATCGCGACGCCGGGCATCGTGCACCTGTTCGGGCGCACGCAGGACGATGTGGACGATTAACAGAGCTCAGTCTCGGGTGGGCAAGGGCGCGCTTGCGCCGTGCCCACCACGCTTCCGCGGTGTCGTTGAAAATGGTGGGCACGCTGCGCTTGGCCCACCCTACTGCACCTACGTGCGCTTAGCCGTCGCCGCAAATCCCCACGCGGCGATTGCGGCCATCAAGAGCGAGATCAGCACGTTGTAGCCGGCGAGCGAGAGGCCGAGGAAGCGCCACTGCACCTCGTCGCAGCGCACCACCTTCACGGTGTCGAGCCGCGAGAGCAGATCATTGGCGCTGCCGAGATTGACGACGGGACCGGAGCAATCGGTCGGCCCCTTCCAGAACCCCCATTCGACGCCGGAGTGATAGACGCCGAGGCCGGCATTGGCGAGCGTCGCCAGCGCGAGGATCGCAAGACCTGCGAGCAGCAGCGGCCGCGGCGCACCGCCCCGCGCCGCGAGCACGACGAGCAAGCCGAGCGGGATCGCGAGATAGTACGCGTAGCGCTGCTCCAGGCAGAGCGGACATGGCACGATCCCCAGCACGAGCTGGAAGAACCAGGCGCCCGCGATCGTGGCTGCTGCAATCACCGTAACCAGGAGCGAGGCGGTCAGCGCGGGGTTCGCGGCCCCCGGCCTGAAGGCAGGCATTGCGGCACTCTGGGTCGTCACGGCAGCCTCTTCCGGTGGGTCACGCTGTTAAGCCTCTAACCCCGGCCCACGCGGCTGTCGAGAACAGCCGGGATCAATTTGGCGCGGGTTGACCCCGCCCTGTCCATGGCTATAGTCCGCCCGCTTCGCGACGTCCTCATCCGAGGGGCCGACCGAGGGCCCCTGTGGCGGAACTGGTAGACGCGCTCGACTCAAAATCGAGTTCCGCAAGGAGTGCTGGTTCGATTCCGGCCAGGGGCACCAAGCTGAAAACATCAATAATAACAATAACTTACGGCCGAAACTAGATTTCTGGTTTTCACCACAGCCGCCCGTTTTGTTGGCATTTTTGTTGGTATCGGGGGAGCAAACATTCACGGCGAATTTCGCTATGCCGAACGAGGGAATTGAGCAGATGGCCGCAAGAACCATGGCGCGAACGCCACCCCGAACACGTCGTGCCCGGCGTATTGTTACCCGCGTTGTAGATCGCGAGATCCAGATCATCGCCAGCCGCGTCGAATAGCCTTCTGGTGTCGCCTCGTTGGTCGCGTCCGTGACGACTGGGACCGCCTGTCCCCCGTTTCGCGCGATCTCTTGCGCAAGCAAATCGATGGCCGCCTGCGTTCGCCCGGCGATGGTCACTCTCAGGCCGTCAGCCGCAATCGCTTGCATAGTTGGGCGCCCAGCCGCGCTCTGGCCCTACTCCGATCACAACCGCTGTTTTCATCATCGCCTCTGCTCATGCATTGTCCGCTTCCAAACCTAGCGACGGCTGTACGGCTTAGACAGACAACTGTGCGTTTTGAGAAGAATGCGTAGAGACGAAATCGCGCTGGCAACGGCTTTCGGAGCAGCTTCAGGCGGCCGCTCCGTCCTTTTGCAGAGTTATTCTCTCTTTAAGAGCGCCTGACCGCCAACAGGTTGAAGCTAGGCCATTCGCAGCTACGCGCGATACACAGGCGCATGATGGCATTCGACGGAACGATCGTGGTTGGGATTGCGCTTCGATGCGCTGACCATTCCCCGCCCCGGCATGGTCAATGAAATGGAGTGGAGCGAGGTCGGTTGCGATGCCGAACGCTGGACTATTCCGGCCGTCAAGATGAAGACCGGTTGGGGCCATGTCGTGCCTCTGTCCCGGCAGGCACTCGCAATTCTTCGCAGCGTTCAGAAGCTGACCGGCCATCGTCGGTACGCGTTTTCCTGCTCGAAGGACGCGCCGCTATCAAACAACACGCTCAACAAGCGCTTGCGGCTGCTTGCCATTGACACCAAGACTGATCATTGTGCCCACGGATTCCGGGCCACCTTCTCGACCCTGTCCCACCACGAAGAGATCAAGGACGCCAAGGCATGGGATGGCGATGTCGTCGAGCTGCAGCTCGCGCATCTCGATAACTCTACTGTGGAAGGTCTCTACAAGAAGCACGGACCGCTCGCGCTGATCGGCTCGCGCACGAAGCTGATGCAGCATTGGGCTGATCGGATCGACCGCTGGCTCGATCCCAAGAAGGTGATTCCGATCAAGGGGGGCACGCAGCGCTGAGTCACCCATCATCGGGCTGGCGAATGTTGCCCAATTCAATTCGTGGCAAGGTCATGTGGACAGCGTCGGAATCGCCGCCAAACCTTTGCGAAAGCAATCGCGGCTATCCGCTAGTCTGAAGTGATCATCAGGTGGTCAAAGTGTCGAGAAGCGTTGGAGCCCAGGGAGGGAATCATACGCAACCACCGACACGATGAACCGCTGTTTGTCCTTAGTATGATAGCGTGATCACCTGGCACGGTGGCGGAGGTTCGCGACATCGGGAAATCCAAATCGCGGGGGTGGCCGCTTGTGCGACGCCCCTGGCTAGGTTCAAATCCTGGGGGCAAAGCGGCGCCGCTCTACGGTTGACGAATGTGAGGCCCTTTCGGCCATAGAATTGACGGACCGCTGTAGGCCCGAAGCGTCGATATTGGCATGTCCGCTTTTCCGCCGCTTCTAAGGGTAAACCGGACATAGCTCGGACCGGCCACGACTTCCGAGTCTGGACCCAAAGCGGTCCTATTCGGAACTGCCGGACTCAAGCCCGTTTTCTGCATTTTCGCTCGATTTCTGGAGCGGCACGTGACTCGACGCACGTGGCAGCGTCGCAATTGTACGAGCGGCGGAGGCGGCAAACCGAGCTGGATATCGCACACGACGATACGTCCCAGCTTCATTTGCGGGCTTTGCTCGCCGACGCCGGCCGCGCTGATTGCAGGCCGCAAGCTTCGATCAGTAGGCCACGTCGCCCGGCACTGATTGACCGAGCCGACAGGTCAGATAAGATGCTCAGGCGAGTGCCCATCCAGAATGGTTACGATTCGGGTTCGAATGGGCTGGTTCAGGGACAATATCAGACAGGGTTCATGGGCGGCGCTGATTGCGCTCGCCATTAACTTTGCGTTGTCCTTTGGTCACGTTCACGCCATTGGCGGCACGGGCTCAGGTCTAAGCCAGGTTGCCCTCGCCGCGCCGAGCACGCCAGACGTTCACGATCGGACGCCAAAACACCCTGCCGACGGGGTGGACTATCTCTGTCCGATCTGCATCGCCAGCGCGGCGATGGGGAACGCGCTGGCGGCGACACCGCCTGCACTACCCGTCACGCTCGCCGAGGTGTCGGTCGATCGTGCGGTCGAGCACGAGTATGCAATCCCTCAGCCGCACCGCTCGGCCTTTCAATCCCGCGGCCCCCCGATTTCCTGACACCGCTGCCTCGGTCGCGTAGCGCTGCACTCAAACTGTCGTCGCCATCGGCCGAGGTTCCATCGCTCAGCATCGCTTGCGTTGTCTTGCCCCGCAGCCCTGCATCAGCTCAGTCAGGAATCTCATGTACTTCGCCCCTTTGCGCATCCCGCGCAGCCTTCTCGTAACCGTGTCGACGCTTGCGCTGGTCGCAGCGTCAGATGTCCCCGCGCTCGCGCAAGCCGGCGCCGCCTCGCCGACGCCGCAACCATCCGCCTCCCCATCCGCGCCCGAAACGCCGGCTCCGACCCAGCCATTACCGCAGCAGAGCCCTCCTGCCACGGATCAGACCCCGTCGCCTCCGCCCCAAGCGCAGGGCGGCAATGTCCTGCCCGAAACGCGCGTGGTCGCACCCGCCGAGCGGCGGCCGCCGCGAACGCCACCACCGCGCCAGGTGGTGCGCCGCCAGCCGTCCGCGCCGACACAGACCCAGGCACCGAGCGAGGCGGCGACCCAAGCGCAGGTCGTCGCCCAGCAGAACCAGAAGTTCGATGCAGCCCGCCAAAACATTTTCCCGCCGATAGGGTCCGGTTCTTACGAGATGAGCCATCAGGCCATCGAATCCCTGCCGCAGGGCAACAACACTACGCTGGACAAGGCGCTGTTGCAGTTCCCGGGCGTGCACCAGGATTCGGCGGCGAGCGGCGAACTGCATGTGCGCAACGAGCACGCTAATCTGCAATACCGCATCAACGGGATCATGCTGCCCGACGGCGTCGGCGGTTTCGGGCAAATCCTCGACACGGGTATCGTCGGCAACATGGCCCTGCTGACGGGCGCGCTGCCGGCGCAATATGGCCTGCGCACAGCCGGCGTGCTGGATATTACGACCAAGGCGGACGCGTTCGACAATTCCGGCAAGGTCAGCGTCTATGGCGGCAGCCACCAGACCATCACGCCGTTCGCCGAATACGGTGGCACGGTGGGACAAACGCAGTATTACGTGTCGGGTCGCTATCTCTACAACAATCTCGGCATCGAGAATCCGACGCCCGCAAATGAGGCCATTCACGACCGCACGCAACAGGAAAAGGGCTTTGCCTATGTCTCGACGGTGATCGACCCCAACAGCCGCATCACCTATATCGGAGGCGTCTCGAACGCGCTGTACCAGATTCCCAACAATCCCGGGCAGCCGTCCAACTTCCAGTTAGGGAACATAACCAGCTTCAATTCCGCGCTTCTCAACGAGCGGCAGTCCGAACTCAATCAATTCAACGTCGTGGCTTACCAGCACTCGGCCGAAGGCATCGACTACCAGCTTTCCTATTTCAACCGCTACAGCCAGCTCCACTTCTGGCCCGACCCGACCGGTGACCTGCTCATCAACGGCATTTCATCGAGCGTGTACCGTCAGAGCTACGTCAACGGCATCCAGGAAGATACCGCATGGCGCATCGCCGACGCGCACACGCTGCGGTTTGGGTTCACCACGAGCGCCGAGCGGTCCCTGGTCACCGGCATCAACACGACGTTCCCCAGTGATCCGGTGAGCGGTGGTCAGGCGTTCGACCCCACCACGGGCGCACCGCTTCCACCCGTCACCATCTACGATTCCTCCAGCAAGCTCGGCTGGCTGTTCGGCGCCTATGTGCAGGACGAATGGAAGATCACCAACAACCTGACCCTCAACGCCGGCTTGCGCTTCGACCAGATGTGGCAATACGTCGACGCCAATCAGTTCAGCCCGCGCATCAGCCTAACCTGGGTGCCCCTGGACGGCACCACTGTTCATGCCGGCTACGCGCGGACCTTCACGCCGCCGCAGCAGGTGATTGCAGCGCCGACCAATATAGCGCTGTTCCAGGGCACGGTGGCTGCGCCAGCGGTCACTCAGAACGATCCGGTGCTGCCGGAACGGGCCCACGTCTTCGATGCCGGCGTGGTTCAGAAGATCTGGCCGATTCCTGGCCTCGAAGTCGGCCTCGACGGCTACGTGAAGCTGGCGCGTGATCTGCTCGATGACGGGCAGTTCGGCCAAGCCTATGTGCTCGATGGCTTCAACTATGCCAAAGCGAACAATGTCGGCCTCGAATTCAAGGCGAGCTATACCAATGGCAATCTCAAGCTCTACGGCAACGTGGCCTGGGCGCGCCAGATCGGCACCAATATCGTCTCGAACCAGTTCCTGTTCGATCCGGACGAGCTGGCCTATATCGCCACCCACTACATACACACCGACCACAGTCAGTGGGTGACGGCTTCGGCCGGCGCATCCTATCAATGGTACGATACGAAGTTTACCGCGTCGATGATCTATGGCAGCGGACTTCGCTCCGGCTTCGCCAATACCGATCACGTGCCGTCCTACACGCAGGTCAATGTCGGCGTGTCGCACGATTTCCATTTCGTCGCGCCGAACAAACCGACCACAGTGCGGTTCGACATCGTGAACCTTTTCGACAAGATCTACGAAATCAGGGACGGGTCCGGCATCGGCGTGTTCGCGCCGCAATTCGGACCGCGGCGCGGTTTCTTCGTCGGCATCTCACAGAAGATATGAGCGGGAGCAGGGGGTGATCCACAAGGACAACGGAAAAGAGAACCATATGCCTGATCGCAAATCACGGGCGAAGTCTGGGAATTTCGCCCGCATCGTCACGCTGACCATCGTGAGCCTTGCATCGCTCGCGATGCCGACGGCTGCGCTGGCTGACACATCAAATCCGCTGCTGCCCCGCAATCTCTCGCCGTGGGGCATGTTCCTCAACGCCGACATCATCGTGAAGGCGGTGATGATCGGGCTTGCGTTTGCATCGTTCGTGACCTGGACGGTGTGGCTTGCCAAAACGATTGAGTTAGCGGGCGCGCGGCGGCAGGCGCGCCGCCGCACCAGGCTGTTGGAAAGCGGCGGCAGCCTCGCGGAGGCGGTCCGCGCCTGCCGTAACGACAGGGACGCCGTCGCCCAGCTCATCCTCACCACCGCGCGCGAGGCCGCGCTGTCCGACGGCATCGTCGACGACGCGTTCAAGGAACGCGTCGCCTTGCGGCTGGAGCGCGTGCAGGCGGCGATGACACGGCAGATCTCGCGCGGCACCGGCCTGCTTGCCACGATCGGCGCGACGGCACCGTTCGTCGGCCTGTTCGGCACGGTCTGGGGCATCATGAACTCCTTCATCGGCATTTCCGAATCCCACACCACCAATCTCGCGGTGGTGGCGCCGGGTATCGCCGAAGCGCTGCTCGCAACCGCCATGGGACTGGTCGCGGCAATCCCCGCGGTCGTGATCTACAACCACCTGGTGCGGGTCATCGGCGGCTACCGCACCCTATTGGACGATGCCTCGGCGCAGCTCCTGTTGATGATCAGCCGCGGACAGCACGGCCGCGCGGCGATGCTGTCACGGGCCGCGGAGTGACAGCATGGCCATACGTCTCGGACAACGTTCGGGCAGCGACGATCTCGAAATCCAACACGAGATCAACGTCACGCCGTTCATCGACGTCATCCTCGTGCTCTTGATCATCTTCATGGTGGCGGCACCGCTTGCCACTGTCGACATCGGAGTCAACCTGCCCGCCAGTACCGCGCCGGAGCAGCCGCGGCCGGACAAGCCCGTCTTCGTGACCATCAAGCCGGACGAGACCATTGCGGTTGGCGAGACCTTGGTGCCGCGCGGGGAGCTTTCGGCCGCGCTCGATTCCGCCACCAACAATCATAGGGACGAAACGATTTTCGTCCGCGGAGACAAGACCCTCAGCTATGGCGCGCTCATGGAGGTGATGAACAGCCTGCGCGACGCCGGATATCTCAAGCTCGCTTTGGTCGGTCTGGAAACGCCGACAGCCAAGCCATGAACGCGTTTGAACTGCATTTGCCAGAACGGCGCGGACTTTCCCGCTGGACATTTGCCGGCGTGACGATCCTGATGGCGCACGCGGCGGTCGTGGCCACGGTTGCGTTGTGGTATGTCCGCAGGCCGGTCGAACCGAACATCCTGCCCGCCATCGCGGTGACATTGGCGCCGGTCGAAAGCAGTTCGCCCGAGATTCACGACCAGGACATCGCCGTCGGGCCAACCATGCAGCAGGCCGAGGCCGCACCACCGGAACCGCCCAAGGTCGAGGAGAAGCAGGAGGAGCCGGTGGTGCAGCCACCGCCGCCGGCACAAGAGGCCGAAGTCACGCTGCCAAAGGTCGAGAAGGAGTTGGACGAACCGAAGCCGGTGCCTCAACCGCCCGCGCCGGAAACCCGCGCGCCGCCAAAGAGCGAGCATATCGGACAGTTCACGGAAGCAGGTTCGAACGCCTATAACGCGCTGGTGTTCGGCCATCTGCAAAAGTTCAAGCGCTACCCCTCGGCCGCGCGCGGCAAGTCAGGCACGGTCATCGTGAGATTTGTGCTGAACCGCGCGGGCGATGTGATCGCCAGCACTGTAACGAAGTCGTCGGGCAACGATGTACTCGATCGGGAGGCGATCGAGATTCTTCGACGCGCGAGTCCCTTCCCGGCATTCCCTGCGGCCAAGCCGGGCGCGCAGGATAGTTACATCGCCCCGGTCAACTTTTCCCGGTCCAGCTGAAGGCGCCGGCACCGGGTCGCACTTGACGGGAGTGTCGAATGACAGTCCGGACCTTGTTGCTGGCTCTTTGCCTTCTGATTTGCAGTGAACTGCCCGCTGTTTCCAAAGGCAGTGTCGCAAGTAAGGAGGATCCTTGGGATCCCCGTCATATAGACGATTTGCCCGCTGAGGTCCGACAGTACATCACTGCAATCTGCAAAGGACCGGCCCGAGCCCAGCATGACTTTGCAACCTACTCTCCGCGCGAAAAGCGCTGGCGAATAAACCTTGAGTACCTTCAATGTAACGGCCTTGGCGAATACCGTCGAGGAAACCAATGTCTGGACGTTGACTTCGTTGAAGTGGGCTCGCGGTTTCGTCTCGCCGGAAAACAGTATAGGGATTGCGGCTTCTGAATCTCAGTAATTCGTGCGCGTTGTGTATCTGGTGGCATCTGCGATTTGGCCCTATTAGGTCGCGGTGCTTCTTCTTGCCTATTTTGGCTTGTTACCGAAGTAAGGCCGCCTCAATTGGCGGCCTCTATCAGACCAAACCTGCGATGTCGCCTCTTGGCCCATCGCGACAAATCTCGCACGCCCCGACGAGGTCCGCTCTTAGGGGCAGAGCCGACTAGATTTGCTCGCCGCAGGTATTGCGGGTCTTGACCCGGAATGACTCAGCCATCAATAAGCGACATTACGTTGGTGCGTAGAAGGCACGGGTTTCGGCGACCACCGCTCGGCGAAGTTCGGGTCGCGGAAACCTGTATCGACGCTTGCACCGGATGTCCGTTCTCGTCCTACGCCCGTTTGGGCTGACGGAGCGGTCAGGATCTTTGTACGTACGCACGCCGCGCGGCCAAGTGCACTCCAGTTTTTCACGAAGGGCACGAACGGCGGGAGGATGCCCTTCGTTATCAGCCGGAGAAGCAGACTCTCGTCGGGCCTCTGGACTCGGATTGAAGCCGGGCTCGAAGGCGTTGGAGCGCAGCCGCGGGGTCTCGCGGGCGAACACGAAGACGGTGGCGAACCTACGCGAACTTTAGCGATCCTAGGGAGAGAGAGGTATGCTGAAGTTTCCGATTTAAGTAAGCACGTTGTTCCATGCCGCCATGGTGGCCAGAGGCGTGGAGCGGAATTGATCGCCGGTTGGTACCGGCACCTCAGTGCGAGGCTGACTTCAGGCCGGGCGAGGAAGGTCCGGATGGTCTGTAGACTGTGCCGAGCGTTGCGCAGCGCCGGCTTTGGTTACTCAAGGCTGATGACCGAGGTTCACGACCATCTTCGGATGACGTTGACTCAGGGCCTTCAACGCGAGCAAACTCTTCCGTTCCTCGTCCCGATCGAATGTAAAACTTCCAGGTTCGACGCCGTGCTCCCAGCCCCAGCGCGTGTGGCAAGCGTCGCCGGTGAGGAGCACCGGACCTGTCGGAGTGCGGGCGAGATAGGAGACATGGCCCGCTGTATGTCCCGGGGTCGAGATCGCAAACAAGGAACCGTCACCGAAGACATCGATAACCCCTTCGAATTTCCCATCCGGGTCCTTGGTGAACTGAAATTCCTGAATGGCGGGCCTGCCCTCAAAGAAGGCGTCCTCCATCCCCTCGACGAAGAAGTTTTCG
>NZ_LGHM01000155.1 GCF_001908185.1 Bradyrhizobium sp. AS23.2 | reverse complement strand
AGAGCGCGCTCGCGAATGTCTTCCGAAAACGGTCGCGTCATCCATGCTGGCCTCCGTTCGCCAGCATGGAGTTTGAATCAGAAATTGCCCCATCTGGGAATCCAGATTCCGCTAAAAGACAACATGCTCTAGATTATTGCTTTGACGCGTTTTCGTTGCGCGAACCGGTATCCACTTCGCTCGAAAACGCTCTGGCATATCCAGGGATGAGGCAAGGACTTGCGCGAAGGCGCGATCACTCGGCGGCTTGCGCCAGCACCGGCCGCCGTGCCAGCCAGCCGTCGATGAAATGGTCGAGCCAGGCGCGTTCTGCGGCATTGTACACGGCGCGATCAGCGAAATGATGATGCCGCTCGCGCGCGCCGGGCGCGCTGAGGCCGTCATAGCCGCGCGTGGTCCAGCAGTGCATCATCGCGTAGGTCACATCAGGGTGAAACTGCACGCCGAAGGCATTGCCGGCGCGGAACGCCTGCACAGGAAAATCATCGCCCTCCGCAAGCAACTCGGCGCCGACGGGCAGATCAAATCCCTCGCGATGCCAGTGATAGACCTGCGCCGGCCAATCCGGACAGAGCGCATGTCCCGCCGCCGTTGGGCGGATCGGGTAATAACCGATCTGGGTCAGCGCTTCCGCATGCGGCGCGACGCGGGCGCCGAGCTGCATCGCGAGCATCTGCGCGCCGAGGCAGATGCCGAGGAACGGCCGCTGTTCGCGCAGCGGAATTTCGATCCAGTCAATCTCACGACGGATGTAGTCGTCGGGATCGTTGGCGCTCATCGGGCCGCCAAAGACCACGGCGCCAGCATGTTGATCGAGCGTCTCGGGCAGGGGATCGCCGAACCGCGGCCGGCGGATGTCGAGGCGATGGCCGAGCGCACGCAGCGCATTTCCGACTCGTCCGGGCGTCGAGGATTCCTGATGCAGGACGATCAGGACCGGCGGGGGTTCAGAGACGGCACTCCGTGGCGCCCTTCCTGGAAAAGGGATCACGTCTGCACCACCAAACCTGTCCGTCCGGAACGACATGGCCCTTGCGACTGCTATCGGTTCAGACCGGCAGCATAGCTAAGCAATGGTTAATTTCGTGTGAGTTCGCGCACACACACCCGACGCAAGCTCTGGGCCACTACGGGCGCCTCAAGCTTTCTTTAGACTAGTGCCTGTGCCTCTGGAACCGACTGGTGGCCGCCAGGATAAAGCCGCGCGGGAAGAAACGCAGCGCGAATGGCACGATCTTGATGCCCAGACCAGGCAGCACTGCCCGTTTGTTGGCCATCAGGCCGTGATAGGCATCCCGTGCAACATCGGCGGCGGAGACGTTGAGAATGGCCGTGTCGTGTCCGGACCCAACGCCGGCGCGCGCCTGGAATTCGGTGGGCACCGGCCCCGGGCAAAGTACGGTGACGCGAACGCCGCGCGGCGCGAGCTCCGCCCGCAGGGCCTCGGTGAAGGAAATGACATAAGCCTTCGATGCGTAGTAGACGGCCATGCCGGGGCCGGGCAGGAAGCCCGCGACCGATCCGACATTGAGAAGGCCACCCTTGTTCTTGATGAGCTGATCCGCAAAGCGCAGCGACAGATCCGTCAGAGCCCGGACGTTGACGTCGACGATGCCGACCTGCTCGGCGCGGTCGCACTCGATTGCATCACCGAATACGCCGAAGCCGGCGTTGTTGACGAGATGATCGAGCTCGACGTCTTCGACGGCGAGCGCTGCGGCGATCTTCTCCCCGGCATCCGCTTCCTGGAGATCGCAGGCGATCACGATCGGCTTCTTGCCGCCCTTGGCGGCGAGCTCGTTCGCGAGCGCCTCGAGCCGGTCCGCGCGCCGCGCCGTCAGCGCGAGGCGGTGTCCATTGGCGGCGAATACACGCGCCAGCTCCGTGCCGATGCCCGCCGAAGCACCGGTGATCAACGTTACCCGCTCAGTCACGATCGAAGTCTCTTGAATTGAAGTTTCTCGGTCCCGCAATGGCGGAACGAGAGCATAGGCCGTGCGCGGCAGACAAGCTGTACTGGCAGCATGGCCGCTTGAGCGGACATCAGGCAGAGTCGGAAAAGTCCCGGATTTACAAGGGGTTCAGGAACCGGGCCGGCGGCGGATACATTAAAGTTTCGTCATGTGGCCCGCACAACCAGCGAGAATGCGGCGTTGGCGCAGCTCAGCCGCCGACGGCGCCGTCCTTCACCTGACCACCGGCGCGCTCGGCGACGGCGTGCTTCAGATCGATCCGGTCACGCTGGGAAATGCCGAGCAGGTCGGAGGCGCGCCAGACGACGTTGTCCTCGAACTCGCTGACCTGGCCGTCGGCATAGACCAGCTCCCACATCATCTGAACGATGCGCTTGCGGCCCTCTTCGTCGAGCGCGCGCATAATGATGCTGGTGAAACGATAGAGATCGACGGCCTCGCCCTCGACCTGAGTGGCATCGGCGATGAGCCGGTCCGCGGTGCCGCGATCGAGCCCGAAATGGCTTTCGATCAGATTGTGCAGCTTGCGCTGCTCAGCCGCCGTCGGCTGGCCGTCCAGCGAGACCACATGGACCAGCAGCGCGGTCGCCGCCAATCGATAGTCGTTGTCGCCGAATACACGGTCCTGAGCATGAGGGGCGACAATGTCGGCGATGAATTGGCGCAGGCCGTCGAGCATAAGGTCCTACCGAAATCGATGAAGCCACGGGGCGCGGCCGCTACCACCGTTATATGAGTGGGAAACTCAACCGGCGCAACGTGCGTCAGTTCCGCGCGGCATTACGTTTCGGCAATCTGTTGACTGTCATTCCGGGGCGCGCAAAGCGCGAACCCGGAATCTCGCGCTACAATCTCGAGATTCCGGGTCTGGCCCTGCGGGCCATCCCGGAATGACGGCAGCTCACGGTATCTCGTACACCACCATCTTGTCGGCGATGCCGCGCAGCGCGGCCTGCTTCTGGATCGGCCTGATCGCGCGCCGCTGAAGCACCTCGGCGACCGCGGGCGCATCCAGCACCGGCCCCGTGATGTGGATCTCCTGCGCGGTCGACAGGCTCTGCACGCGGGCAGCGATGTTGACGGTCTGACCGAAATAGTCCTGACGCTCGTTGAGCATCACCGCGAGACACGGCCCCTCATGAATGCCGATCTTGACGATGAGATCGGCAGTGCCGCGCTGCTTGCTGAGCTCGTCCATTGCCGCGCGCATGCGCAGGCCGGCGGCGATCGCGTGTTCGGGGCGGACGAAGGTGGCCATCACCGCGTCGCCGATGGTCTTCACCACCGCGCCCTTCTCGGAGGAGATGATCTCGAGCAGCGCATGGAAATGCGCGCGCACGAGATCGAAGGCGGCGAGATCGCCGACGCGCTCATAGAGCGCGGTCGAGCCCTTGAGGTCGGTGAACAGGAAGGTCAGCGAGGTGATCTGGAGCCGCTGGTCGATATTGAGATTGTCCGCCTTGAACACGTCGCGAAAGGTCTGGTTCGACAGCATCCGCTTGGCGGTGAGGAACGGCTTGCGCTTGCCGATCAGATGATGAAGCGCCTCGGCCGCGATGAATACCGACGGCAGCACGCGCACGCCCGCCTGGTTCTCCAGCGAGAGCCGCAGCGGACCCGGCCGCATCGTCGTGGTCCCCGTCGGCGCCCGCACCTTGTTGTACATGATAGCGAGCTGCTGGCGTTCCTTGGTCGGCTCGCCCTGGACGTCGATGAACTGTGCGGCGTGCGTCACCGGCTCGAAGATGATGATGAAGTCGTTCGGCAATTGCAGCGACATGGTCGCCTTCTCGCCGGCCGGCAGCTCCATCGTATCCAGCGTCACCTCGTTGGCCAGCGTTGCAAACGATTCCTTGTTGAAATCGACGCCGGAGCTCCAGAACACCTGCTTGAAATACTCCCACACCGGAAGTGCGTCGGGATCGTGCGCGGCGATACGTCGAATGCGCGGATTCACCGTGAAGGAGACTTCGACCTGATCGTCGACGGACGCCTTATATCCGCAGGCGCAGAGCGCGCAGTGATAATCGTCCGGCCTGAGCGCTTTCAACGTCGAATGCGCGCCCAGAACGCCGCCGCACCCCGGACACAGTACATTCCAGCCGAGATCGAACAGCCCGAGTCGCGCCGAATGCAGGAACGCGGAGATCGCACGCTCTTCGTCGAGACCATGCTGCCTCGAGAAGTCGAGGACATTGACGCGGTTGAGCTCGTGATCCTCGCCGTCCTCGATGAGGCGCGCAATCGCATCGACCACCTTCGCATCGGCGGTCTGCTTCAGAACGGAAAACTGGGCCTGGATGTCGCTCATCGCGCAACTCCATCTAGGGTGGATCACGCCATCGGCCAGAGGCGCGCCTGTCACCGACGCGTGATGCGGAACAAGGGTGAGTGGTCCGGCTGGGTCGTGACGACGCCGTGCGGGATGACGGGAGCCGTATCGGCCAGTTCGACGCGAAACGCACCGATGAGCCGGGCCAGCGCCAGCACGGATTCGGCTTGCGCAAACGGCGCGCCGATACAGACGCGCGGACCCGCACCGAACGGCAGGTAGGCGAAACGATCCGGCGCCTCGGTCGACATGAAGCGCTTTGGAATGAACGCGTTCGGCTGATCCCACAGCTTCTCGTGCCGGTGCAGCAGCCACGGCGCGATCATGATGATGTCGCCCTTGCCGATCTCGACGCCGGCAGCATTATCCTTCTCGCGCGCCGCCCGTGCGATCAGGAACGCCGACGGATAGAGCCGCATGGTCTCCTCGATCACGGCGCGGGCGAATTTCTGCCGATCGATGTCGGCCTTGCTCTCGAGATGCGCACCGCGCGTCTCGGAGGCGACCTCCTCCTGCGTCTCCGGATCGAGCGCGAGCAGATAGAGCGCCCAGAACAGCGCGATTGCCGTGGTCTCGTGACCGGCGAGAATCATGGTCGCGACTTCGTCGACGAGTTCCGCGTCGGAAAAGCCTTTGCCCGTTTCGGGATCGCGCGCCTCGTCCATGAGATCGAACAGATCGCGTGGCGGCGCGCCGTCCTTTTTCCCGGCCACACGCCGCTCCGCGATCAGCATCGCGACGAATTCGGTCCAGCGCTTGCGAAAACGTGCACGGGCAAAATCCATCGGGCTCGGCCACGACACCGGCAGCAACATGTCGAGGAAATACGGCCGTGCCAGTCGCTCCCCATATTCCATGACGAAATTGCGCAAGGCCGTACCGTGACGATCCATGCCGAACGAGAACATCGTGCGCCCGGCGATCTCGAGCGTCATGCGCTGCATGATCTCGCGCAAATCCACCGGCTCGCCCGCGCGCGCATCGAGCTTCGCGATGGTCTCGTCGAGCACCGCCGTCATGTGCGGAACGAGGTCCGCAGTCGCTTTCGGCGTGAACGCCGGCGCAAGCGTGCGGCGCTGAAACGTCCACGAATGGCCTTCCGCGGTCAGAACGCCGTTGCCGACCACCGGACGCAGCATGCGGAAACCGGCCGGCGTGCGTGTGTAATTCTCGTAGTTGCTGAGCAGGACGTGCCGGATCGCATCCGGCTGGTTCAGGATGAAGCTGTTGCGGAGGAAGAAGCGGCCCTTGATGACGTCTTCCTCATAGGCGCGCTGCCCCCAGGTTGCGATCATATTCTGCCGGATCACCGCGACCCGGCCGAGGAACGACATGCCGTCCGGAGCGCGCGGCGGGGTCGGAGGGACGATGGGCCGACGCACGCTGGCGATATTCATGGCTCTCTCCCGCAGATGCGACGCAGGCAAATAGCTAGTAAGTCAGCTCGGCAACCGCAATCCTGTTCTCGGCGGCAGGCCAGGCGCGTGCCACAATCCGCTCTTCGTTGAATTGGGCCACGACGTTACGCCCGACGTCTACGGCCGGAAAGCGCAGTGTTGCTGCCGAATCCGTGGGCACACCTGGCTTGACGTCGGCTGGTGCCTTGCCGTCGAACAACACCACGTCCCGCGGCAAGCCGAAATAGCCACGCGGGCGCGACATGATCACGACAGCACCGGCGTCCTTGTCCGCCGGCCCTAGCGGGCGCGCGGCGCGCAGGTGCACCACGTCGGACGAGCGCGGGAAGGGCGAGCGATAGAAATGCGTGGTCGGGGCGTCCGGCGACGTCAGGACGAATTCGAGCGGCCAGGCGGGCTCGACCTGCGCGGGACCCCAGCGGCCGTCGGCGCCAGTCTTCGACCTATGCACCGCACCGCCCCTGCGCTCCCCGGTTTCTGGATCGACGCGGAAGATCTCGACGGTTGCGCCCGCGACCGGGCGATTGGTTGGCGCGCCGCCCGGCGTGCCCGTCACGAGGCCGCTCAGCCTGATGCTCTGCTCCGGCACGATCGCGACGCGCGCGGGCTCGCGGCCGGCGATGAATTTGTAGATCTCGCGGAAGGCTCTGGGATGGAACGCCACCTCGCGATGGTCGAGCGCGCCGAGCACGAGATTGGTGGCGCCCTTCAGCTCGGGACCTTCAACCGTGACACCGGTCGGTACACCAGGTTTGCCGATGAAACGTCCGTCGGCCTGCGCGTACTTGTCCATGCCGTCGCTGCGCAATGCTAGAAAGGGAACGCCCGGCGTCACCTCGCTCTCACCCGCGTTCAAGCTGCGCAAGAAGGTGCCACGGCCGTTGAACTCGTTGTTTGGCTGGTCGTCGGTCGCGAACACGCCGTGATTGGGCGTGCCGCACAGGATGGCGTGGCTGACATCGCCGGCACCGCCATTCCTGATGACGTTGCGAATTGCATTACCGCCCCGCGAGCTGCCGACCAGTGCGACGCGAGGTGCGCCGGTGCGGCGCTTCAATTCAGCGATGGCGGCAGCAAGTTCGCGGCGCTGGTCCTCGGTCGAGGAGCGGCCCGCCTGCTCGACCTTGTCGTCGGCCCGCGCCAGCGGATCGGTGAAATTGATCGCCAGCATGCGATCGCGTGCGACGCCGTTGGATTCCATCCGCCAAAGCGTCGTCATCCAGAGCGCGTCGTAATCGCCATTGCCGTGGACAAACAGGATCGGAGGCATTTCGGTGTTCGGCGCAGCGGCGGGAGCGGTTTGGGCCAGCGCGCCCGTCCGCAAGCTCGCAACCGCGAAAGAGAGCGCGCCCGCTCCCTGCAAGATCCTCCGTCGCGACAGCCTCATATGTTCCTCCCAGCAAAACTATCTTTGCACCGCTTATACCGGTCTAACCACTGGACAGCGAAGGACTTTCGCAGGCATCACTGAACCTGCCGGAATCACCACGACCACTTCTGCCAGCCCATATGGAAGGGGATATGACCGAGCAGCCGAACCGTCAGAAACTCGCCGGCGACGGCATTACCGCGCCGCTGCGGTACACCGTGTTCCGGCGCATCTGGCTCGCCAGCCTGCTCTCCAATCTCGGCCTCCTGATTCAGGGCGTGGGCGCCGCCTGGGCGATGACGCAGATGTCGGCCTCGGCCGACCAGGTGGCGCTGGTGCAGACCGCGCTGATGCTGCCGATCATGCTGATCTCGATGCCGGCCGGCGCCATAGCCGATATGTACGACCGCCGAATCGTGACGCTGATCTCGCTCTCGATCGCGCTGATCGGCGCGACTGCGCTCACGGTGCTGGCCGGGCTCAAGCTGATCACCCCGGAAACGCTGCTCGCCTTCTGCTTCGTCGTCGGCAGCGGCAACGCTCTGTTTGGACCGGCCTGGCAGTCCTCTGTCAGCGAGCAGGTTCCGGCGGATGCGTTGCCATCGGCCGTCGCGCTGAACGGCATCAGCTACAACATCGCGCGCAGCTTCGGCCCCGCAGTTGGCGGCGTCATCGTGGCCGCGGCCGGCGCGGTGGCGGCATTTGCCTGCAACGCGATTCTCTATCTGCCGCTGCTGGTGGTGCTGCTGCTCTGGCGGCGCGAGGTTGAACCCTCACGCTTGCCGCGGGAGAAGCTCAATCGCGCCATGGTTTCCGGCTTCCGCTACATCACCAATTCGCCACCGATCAAGATCGTGCTGTTGCGCACGCTGGTGATGGGCCTGATTGGCGGCGCCATCATGGCGCTGATGCCGCTGGTGGCGCGCGACCTCCTGCATGGCGGCGCGCAGACCTACGGCATCATGCTCGGCGCCTTCGGCATGGGCGCCGTGGTCGGCGCGCTCAACATCCACGAATTGCGCAAGCGCATGAGCGGCGAGGCCGCGATCCGCGCCTGCACCATCTCGATGGCGTTCGCGATGGCCGCCCTTGCCGTGAGTAGCGAGCCGGTTCTGACGGCGGCTGCGCTGGTACTCGCGGGCGCGGTCTGGATGGCCGCAGTGGCGCTGTTCAACATCGGCGTGCAACTCTCGGCGCCGCGCTGGGTCGCGGGCCGCTCGCTCGCCGCGTTCCAGGCCTCGATCTCCGGCGGCATCGCGATCGGCGCCTGGGGCTGGGGCCATCTCACCGATTATGCCGGCGTCGAGGTCGCGCTGCTGGTTGCCGCCGGCCTGATGCTGATCTCGCCGCTGCTCGGCATCTGGCTCACGATGCCGCGCGTCGGCGCCCGCAACGAGGACGCCGACGTGCTGGCGGACCCGGAAGTGAAGCTGTCGCTGACGGCGCGCAGCGGACCGCTGGTGGTCGAGATCGAATACCGGGTGACGCAGGACAATGCGCGCGCGTTCCACAATGTGATGCAGGACGTGCAGCTTTCCCGGCAGCGCAACGGCGCCTATGGCTGGTCGATCGCGCGCGACATCGCGGACCCCGAATTGTGGACCGAGCGCTTCCACTGCCCGACCTGGCTCGACTATCTGCGCCAGCGCAACCGCGCGACCCAGTCTGAACGCACGCTGTACAAGAGCGCGAGCGACTTCCACATCGGCCCCGAGCCGGTGCGCATTCGCCGCATGCTGGAACGCCCGTTCGGTTCGGTGCGCTGGAAGGAAGAGACACCGGATCGCGCAAGCGCCGAGGTCCTGCCGGTGGTCGCCACCGCGGCGGGGAGCAGCACGTAGATCTCACGTCGTCATTCCGGGGCGCGCCGTCAGGCGCGAGCTGTGATGCGCAATTGCGCATCAGAGAATCCATTCATCTGAGGCGTATGCCGCTGGATGGATTCCGGGTTCGCGCTTCGCGCGCCCCGGAATGACAGAGACAGCTACTGCCCGTGCTCCGTCAGCACCTTGTCGCAGGCCTTGCTCAGGCGCGTGCGGTTCTGCTTCAGGCAGGCGAGCACAGCTCCATCGCCGTTGTTCATGACGGCGCGGCAGAAGCGCGTGACATCGCGTGCACAGGCGTCATGACCGGGCTGTTGTTGCGCGGACGCGGCCGATGCGCACAGGAGCAAAGGGACAATGAAAAGAAATCTGGTCATCGCGTAATGCCTCTTAACCCGGAACAAAGTGCGGGCGAAGCTAGTGCGACGACCACGGGGCCGCAACGGCTTTGTTGACGGACTGCATGGCACCGCCGCGTGGCCCCGGCTTGACGCCGGGGCACATCGCGAAGGGAGCTAACCGACGCAACGATCGCTGCTGTTGCGCGCGTTCTTACTGGCTGTCTCTCACTGGCTGTCCTATTGGCTGTCTTGGGCGTCAGCGACCTTGCGTGACGCGCCCTTGGCGAGATCCTTGTCCATTACCGCGCGGCAGCCGGCGCTCAGATCCGAACGATGCTTCACCATGCACGCGGTGATCTTCGGGATGTTGGGGATTTCCGACGAGCACAGGCGGAAGGCATCGCCCGTACACATCTGCTGCGCTTCGGCCGAGAAGGCGAAGCTCGAGCCGGTCGAGAGGATCGAGACGATGGCGGCAACGCCCAGAGCCAGGCTGGTGTCGCGGATATTGCTGGTCAAGGACTTGGCGGAAAACGACTTGGCAGAAAACGACTTGGTCATTTGCAGCTCCCATTGGCACCGCAAGGCGGGGCCCGTTGTTGATGGGATCTACGATGCTCCGGCAAAGACCTTTCTACTGTGATGACGGTCACGAGGTGCACCCCAACTGTGACATCGATCACTTTGGTGCACCTCGCTGAAAATCTGACGCAAACGCTGCCGTGTTGGTGTCACGTTAACTGTTCCTTCGCATTAATGGCTCGGCGCGCGGGAAATTCCGCCGGTTTGGTTGCGTAATTGGAAAGAGTAGCGATGCGTAATGCGTTAGGCCTGATGGTGGCCAGTGTAGTTGCGGCGGTCGTGATCGCCGCCGGAGGTTGGTTTTATTACTCCTCGCGCGCCGATCAGGCCGCTCCCAGGACAACGGCCGCCCGTGCCGCCGATCCGTTACCGGCACAGGCGAAGCTCGCCGCCAAGGATGACGTCGAGACCACCGCCGCGCTCGCGGCGAGGCCCGCGGCGCCTGCCCCGGCGCCTGCGCCCGCACCGGCACTGCCGGTTCAGCAGAAGTCGACCTGCGCCAATCCGAATGCGCTGGGCGTTGCCCGCGTGGTCGAGATCGACACCACCGGCGGTCCTGGCTTCGGCTTCGAGCATTTCAAGCAGTTCGACTTCCTCACCGACAAGGAGGTCGTGCTGACCTTCGACGACGGTCCCTGGCCGGTCAACACGCCCGCGGTGCTGAAGGCGCTCGCGGATGAATGCACCAAAGGCCTGTTCTTCTCGGTCGGCAAGCACGCGACCTATCATCCGGAAATCCTGCGCCAGGTGCTGGCCCAGGGCCATACGGTCGGCGCCCACACTTGGTCGCATGTCAATCTGAACAGCAAGAAGATGACGGAGCAGCAGGCCAAGGACGAGGTCGAGAAGGGCTTTAGCGCGGTGAAGTTCGCGCTCGGCACCAACCCGGCACCGTTCTTCCGCTTCCCGCAGCTTCAGCACAATCCGGCGATCGTGAGCTATTTCGGCACCCGCAACGTCGCGATGTTCTCGACCGACGTCGACTCCTTCGACTTCAGGAAGGGCTCCACGCCGGAGAAGATCGTCGAGACGGTGATGACCAAGCTCGACAAGCTCGGCAAGGGCATCATCCTGATGCACGACTTCCAGAAGCACACTGGCGAAGCACTGCCGGCGTTGCTCGCGCGGCTGAAGGCCGGCGGCTACAAGGTCGTGCAGATGAAGGCCAAGACGACGTTCCAGACGCTTCCAGAATACGACGAAGCGCTGCTGAAGGACCTGAAAGTGCCGACCTCGAGCGCGCGCCCGATCTCGAGCGTGGTGCAGACGGTGTCGCAGTAAGCCCCGACCAGGTCGGTCCCTCGATACGCGTATGGCCGGGCTGTTGCCCGGCCATTTGCTTTTGGGTCGTGCGGCGGCTCACCAGTAGATGCCGTGGCGGTGCAGCTCGCTGATGATGCGGCGTTCGGTCAAGGCGTGCCTGCGCTTCCGCTTGCTCGCATTTTCCGTGGTCTTCGCGGTGGGCTTAGCCGTCGGTGCGGGCGCTGGAGTCGCCGTGATCTCGGCAGGAGTGGTCGCCGCAACAGGCGCACTGGTCGAGACCGCCGGCGGACGATCGATATATTTCGGAGGCGGCGTGGCTGGCGCGACTTCGCTCATTTGCGTCGTGACGGTGGTCGTCGCGGCTGGCGAAGCGGACTGCTCAGGCGCCGCGGACAGCGACAGGCTGCGGTCGCCGGCATGGGCAGTTGCAGAAGCCAGGACCATGGCAGCGACCAGAATAATCTTGCGCATGTGAAATTTCCCCGCGCTTGCGTGGCCGGACACTACGGAAGCCATTTCGGGGATGATGTGACTGATGTCACTCAGGCCGCCGCGCGATCTCGAACCCGCGCGCGCTCACGCCGGCTGGATGCCTCGGTCAAAACGCTCGTCGAGGCAGCTCGAGACCACCGCCTTCGCAAAATTCGCCTTTAAGGTACGCACATACTTGTGCGTTGGATTGTCGGACTATAGGATCATGCGACAATAAACAGTCGAGGCTGCGCCGGTCACCGGCGAAGCCATTGAAAAAGTGGAGGAATTTTATGAATCTCGGCTACTTCATGATGCCCAACCATCCGGTGCATAGAAGCTACGCAGCCGCGCACGAGCACAATCTCGACACGTTGGAATTCATCGATCGGCTGGGATTCAGCGAAGCCTGGGTCGGCGAGCACTACACCTGTAAACGCGAGCCGCTCTCCTCGCCCGACCTCCTGATTGCGCAAGCCTTCGTCAAGACGAAACAGATCAGGCTGGGTGCCGGCGCGTTTCTGCTGCCCTATCACCTGCCCGCCGAGCTCGCGCATCGCGTGATGTGGCTGGATCATATTTCCGGCGGCCGCTTCATGGTCGGCATTGGCGCGGGCGGCTTACCGACCGATTGCGACCTCTTCGGCGTGGATGGAGCGGCGGGAGAAAATCGCGACATGATGGTCGAGGCGTTCGACCTGATGGTCAAATTCTGGACAAGCAAGGGTCCGTTCCAGCACACCGGCCAGTATTACAAGGGAGGCCGGCCGGCCGGAATGCCGGAAATGGGGCTCGGCTACCATATGGAGCCCCTTACCAAGCCTTATCCGGACATCGCGATAGCCGGGCTCAGCGATTCCTCGCCGACGCTCCGCTTCGCAGGCTTGCGCGGCTTTATCCCCATGAGCCTTGCCTGGAGCCCCGACTATCTCGCCTCGCACTGGCGCGCCTATGAGGAGGGAGCAGAGGCTTCCGGAAAGTCGCCCGACCGCTCGAAATGGCGCATCGGCTGCGAAATGTATGTCGCGGAAACCGACCAGCAGGCACGCAAGAACGTGCTCAATGGGTCGGTGGGCGAAAGCTGGCGCAATTACATGCTGCCGTTGCTGGCCAAGCTGAATTTCCTTGGCGCCTGCAAGCACGACCAATCGGTCCCGGACTCGGACGTGACCGTCGAATATCTGATCGACAACGTCTGGGCGGTCGGCAGCCCGCAGACCGTTGTCGATAAGATCGGGCGGCTCAAGAAAAGGGTTGGTGACTTCGGCTGCCTGCTCCACGTCGGCTACGACCATATCGACGAGATGACGCCCTATCGCGAGTCCTTGCAGGCACTGAAAACGGAGGTGCTGCCCAAGATCTGATACGGTACGGACGAGCCCATCGTCCGCGTCGGGACGACGCCAGTGAGCGGGGTCCCTGGACCCCATGAATCCAAACAATAATGTTCAAGCAGGGAGGAAAACGTGACTGAGTCTTCTAAATCGAAAAGCGAGCTTCAACTGAACCGCCGCCATTTGATGACCGGCGCAGCCGCCTTGGCACTCGGCGCAACCGCGCCGGGTAATCCCCTGCTCGGACTCTCCCCTGCCTATGCCGCGGGTCTGGCACCAGGCATGACGGGCGGCCCCATCAATATCGAGGGAGCAGAGCGCTATCAGTACAATGCGACTCTATCCGAAGGGCGAGCAATTGAAGGAATCAAGAAGCTTCAGGCCGCAGGCGCGGCGCCGAAGAAGCTGACGCTGCTCTATGTCGCCTCCTGCGTGCCACAACTGGTGAACCCGCCTCCAGGCGGCGGAGAATCGGTGAAGGAGACGTGGGAGCGCGAGACCGGCATCCAGCTCGACGTGGTCGGAACGGAAGCGGGGGAAATCTGGAAGAAGGTTCTGCAGGACGTCACGACCGGCGACGGATCCTACGACATCTACACACATTCCTGGAACAATATCGGCGACCTCGTCAGCGCCAAGGGTGCTCTCAACCTCGACAGTTTCGTCGCGAAGTATCAGCCGGACTGGGGCGATCCAGAGCGGGGCACTCCGACGCCGCAGATTCGCGAGCTCCTGTATAAATACAACGGCTCGAACTATGCGGCATCGTTGGACGGCGACTTCGTTGCCTGGCAATACCGCAAGGATCTGATGACTGATGAAGGCCATCGGAAAAACTTCCGGTCGAAATTCGGCTACGACATCCCCGACCAGCCGGCCACCTGGGACGAGATCGACAATCTCTCGGAATATTTCCACGGCCAGGGTGTCGGACACGCCAATCTTCTGGGGCCATTCTGGGGGTTGTCCAATTTCTACGCGCGCTTCGCGTCAATGAAGGCCCCGAACAATTATTGGCTCGATGAAGATGCCAATCCCACCTTGACGACGCCCGAAGGCATCAAGGCCGCCGAGGCGCATGTTCGCAGCGTCAAATGGACGTCAAAGGACAACCTGACCTGGGGATGGGCAGAGCAGTATGGTGCGATGGCCAATCTGCAAGCGTCGATGGCCATGACCTTTACGAACATGGCAGGCATCAACGACAAGCTGAAGGACGGCAAGCCGGCGACGCCGCTCTATGGCAAGCTGGCCGCCTGGAAGCCGGTCGGCACCAAGATAGGTGACCGCCATGTCCGACGCTCGGTCATCTACTTCAACGTTTCGGCGTCAGTGGCTGCGAAGTCGAAGAGCCCGGAAGCCGCCTATCTGTTCCTGCAATATATCAGCTCGACGCGAACCTTCAACCGCATCTGCGGCAACCCGGTCGGTGGCTGCGATCCGTTCCAGCTCGCAAATCTCGCTGATCCGATCGTGCGCTCGAATGTGCACGAGTACATGATCGAGCCGATCCGGGAGACTATCGCGCGCGCCGTACCCTCGATCAATTTCGCCGGGCAGGCCGCGCTGGACAATGCGCTGGATGAAAATCTGCAAGCCGCGCTCACGGGCAAGGTCACCGCAGCCCAAGCCATGAAGGACACCGAGCAGGCCTGGAAGAAGATCATCGCGCGCCGCCGCGACGAGACGGTTGCGGCCATCCGCGCACAACGGTCTGCGTGGCCGACGATCGTAGACTAGAACAGCGCCTTTCCATTTCCGGCGTGCCGGAAATGGAAAGGGCGGATCAAGTCAGAAAGGGCGGCGACCTGCTTCGAACATGGAGGTCGTCGTTGGGGAGGCGAACGATGAAGCTGAGTACCTTGTTGCGGCACGGCGCGATCTGGCTCGCCGTTTTCGTCGCGTTGTTTCCAATCGCCTGGATGGCCAGCATGGCGTTCAAACCGCCGCTGGAATGGACCGCCGCGGCGGGCAATATCACGTGGCTCCCGAAAGCCCCGACGCTTGCGAACTTCGAATACATATTCTTCGGCACGAGCGATGCTTACCCCTCTTCCACCGTCATGGAGAAGACGGCGCTCCGGCCAATTTTCGCCAGCCTGCTCGTCTCCACCATCGCCACGATGATCGCGACTGTCGTGGGCTCGCTCGCCGCTTATGGCTACTCGCGGCACGGTTACGGCAAGAGCTTGCCGCTTGCGCTCGTTCAGCTCAGGATGTTTCCGCCGCTCGCGGTGATCATCCCGATCATGATCATGTGGGCATATCTTGCATTGATCGACACCTGGTGGGGCCTCTCGCTCATATACGGAATCGTCACGCTGCCATTCGCATTCTGGCTGATGCTGACGTTCCTCGAGGAAGTGCCGATCGAGCTTGAGGAGGCCGCCCTGATCGAGGGCGCGAGCCCATCCCGTATCTTCTATCGCATCACGCTGCCTCTGGTGAAACCCGCGCTCGCGACGACCGCCCTCTTCGTCTTCATCCTGAATTGGTCGGACTACATCCTGGCGTTGATGCTGACACGGAGCAAATGGATCACAATTCCGGTCTTCATGAACGACCTGAACAGCGCGCAGACCGGTCAGCTCTATGGCGCCAAGGCGGCGCTCGGCCTGATCGCGATCGTGCCGCCGCTGATCCTCGGCGTTCTCATCCAGAAGCATCTGGTGCGCGGCTTGACGTTCGGGGCATTGAAGCAATGAGTTCAGGCCATGCGGCGAAGACGCCCGGCAAATTATCCGAGTCGCTGGGTGAGCGGAAAAGCCGCCGGATTGGCTGGCTTCTGACAGGTCCGGCGCAAGCGCTTCTGCTGTTCATCGTCGTCTTCCCGACGATCGTGACTGTTTACGTGAGCCTGACCCTTTGGACGCCCCTCGACGGTCAGCCCTGGACGCAGGCTTATCGGTGGTTCGCCTGGTTCGACAACTACGTGGAGATCTTCCACGATGCAAAGCTGTTCAGCGCACTCGGCCGAACGCTTTTCATGGTGGCCATCGCGGTCGCTCTGGAATTTGCGCTCGGCTTCGGGCTCGCGCTGCTCTTCGTCGATCGTTTTCGCTTCCGGCCGATCTACTATACCCTCATCCTGATGCCGATGATGGTGGTCCCGGCGGTGGCCGGATATATGTTCTTGATGCTCTTTCAGAGTACAGGGCCCATCAACCAGATAATCTCTGCCGTCAGCGGCCAGACCTTCGACCCCACCTGGCTTGCCAACGAAAGGCTCGCGGTCAGCGCCGTGATCACCGCCGAAGTCTGGCAGTGGACCCCGATGGTGTTCCTGATCCTGCTCGCAGGGCTCATGTCCGTACCGGAAGATCAAGTCAAGGCAGCGCGGTTGCTTGGTGCCAACGAACTGCAGATCCTGCGCCGAATCTCCATTCCGAGAATCAAGGTGGTGATTGCCATCGCCCTCGGGATACGCCTCATCGAAGGCCTGAAGCTGTTCGACATCATGTATATCATGACCCGCGGCGGACCTGGTGTCGCGACCGAAACACTGTCGCTCTACATCTACAAGCGAACCTATGGCGACCTCGAATGGGCCTATGTTTCTGCGCTGGGCCTTACCATCGTATTGGCTATGTCGCTCGTCGCGCTCTGTCTTCTGGAACTCGCCAAACGCCGGGGCCGCCAAAGGCCCGCTGGTGTCTGAACGCCAAGCCGCAAAAACAGGAAGATCGCTGGAAACATGGCGTCGATCGAGCTCATAGATATCAAGAAGACGTTCGGCACGGTCGTCGCCGTCGACAACCTGTCACTGGAGATCAAGGACAGCGAATTCGTCGCACTGCTCGGCCCTTCGGGATGCGGCAAAAGCACGACGATGAACATGATCGCCGGGATCGAATCTCCCACGAGCGGTGAAATCAGGTTCGACGGCCGCGATATATCGAACCTGCCGGCCAACAAGCGCGGTATCGGGTTCGTCTTTCAGAACTACGCCATCTTCACCCATTTGAGCGTTCGGGAAAACCTCGCCTTCGCGCTGAGAGTGAGGGCCACGCCGCAGCGGGACATCGACAAGAGAGTCGCCGACATCGCCGAACTGATGCGGCTGACGAACAAGCTCGATTGGCCCTCGTCTCGCCTCAGCGTCAACGAAATGCAGAAGCTCGCGATTGGCCGCTCCGCCATCGCGAAGCCCGCAATCTTTCTGCTCGACGAACCGCTCTCGAATGTCGACGCAGCGTTTCGCGCCTTCATGCGGACGGAACTGAAGCACCTACAGCACACCCTCAACCAGACCATGGTCTATGTGACGCACGATCAGATCGAAGCCATGAGCCTGGCCGATCGGATCGCGGTGATCGACAAAGGCGTGCTGCAGCAATTCGGGACGCCGGAGCAGGTTTACAACACGCCGGCCAATAAGTTCGTCGCCAATTTCATGGGCAGCCCCAGCATGAATCTGATTGAGGCGACGGTTAACGGAGAGGGGAGCCTGCTCTCCCTTCACTTTGGCGCTGCAGGCGCGATTCCGGTCGCTCCCACCAGCATTCTTTGCTCGCACCTCCAGGCCTGCAGGACGCGGAACATTCTGTTCGGCGTACGGCCAGAGGATATCGCGCTGAGCGCACCCGATGACCCGCGCCCCGGCCTCGTCATGCAAGCAAGCTTTGTCGAGCCGATCGGTCCTCGCACGACAATTCATTTCGGCGGGAGCGTACCGGCACTGAAGGTCATCACCCAGAAGCGCTTCGTGACGGAGCTGGGAGAGGCGCACAAGCTGCTGATGCCCGAGGACAAATGTCATCTCTTCGACCCGGCGAGCGGCAAGGCGATCAGGGCGGAGGTGGCGCATGTCGACGCTTGAGCTGCGCAATGTGACGAAATCATTCGGCGACGTGGTCGCGGTCGATAACGTCGACCTTCGCGTCGAGGATAACGAATTCTATTGCATCTTCGGCCCGCCGAGCTGCGGCAAGAGCACCATTTTGCGCCTGCTCCTCGGCCTCGCGAGCCCCGAGAGCGGACAAATCCTGATAGACGGCAAGAATGTCACGTACCTGGCGCCGGGCGAACGCGATCTCGCCATGGTCTTCCAGAACCTGGCACTGTTTCCGCACCTGACCGCCCGTGAAAACCTGGCCTTCCCTCTGCGCGAGAGAAATGTAAGTCAGGAGACGATTGACGCGACGATCCAAAGCGTCTCAGAAAAGCTGCGCATCACCCCCCTTCTGGAGAAACTTCCCGCCAAACTCTCCGGGGGAGAGCGCCAGCGCGTGGCCATCGGGCGGGCTCTGATGCGAAAGCCGAGGGCCTATTTGATGGATGAACCCATCGCCGCACTCGACGCGCGTCTGCGCGAGGAGATGCGCGTCGAACTAAAGCGGTTGCAGCGGGAAGTCGGGCACACCCTGATCTATGTCACGCACGATCAAGAGGAAGCCATGTCGATTGCCGACCGGATGGCGATCATGCAGGACGGCAAGATCGTGCAAGTCGGTTCGCCCTACGAGATTTACAATGAGCCGATCTCGAAATTCGTGGCGCAGGTGGTGGGATCTCCGCCGATGAATTTCATCGACGGCACAATTCGCTCAGGGACATTCCAAGCAACCGATTTTAGCCTGGAGGTCGCGTCCCACGCGAATCTCATCGACGGTGATGTCACGCTCGGCGTTCGCCCTGAGGATGTCGCGCTTTGCACGCCGGACAGCGACAAAGGCGCTGAATGCAGCATCTTCGAGGTGGAGCCGCTCGGAGCCTATTCCATCGTCGACGTCATTGTCGGCGAGAAGATCTTGAAATCACAGATGCAGGGGCAGCCCCGCTTCAAGAAGGGGCAAAGAGTTATGCTGAGCGTGAACGCGGAACATTGCCATCTGTTCGATCCTCGCAGCGGCGCGAGTCTGCTGCGCCGCAAGCGCTCTTGATTTTCCTTCGGTCGGCAAGATCCGGCGATGACAAGTGGGAGGTGGCCATGGACGTAGGGACGGAGACGGCGCGATCCGCGGTACCCGCGAGCCAATTCAAGAAGGGAATGCGGCGCCTGTCGGCGTCCGTCTCACTCATCACCGTCAATGGTCCGGCTGGGCGCAACGGGATGACGGGGACAGCAGTCTGTTCGGTCAGTGCCGACCCGCCGATCCTGCTGGTGAGCGTCAACAAGGACGCCAGCATTCACGACCAGATCGTCGACCGCCAACGATTCGGTGTGAACATCTTGCGGCCTCGACATCGCCCTCTCGCCGACCGCTTCTCTTCCGGCGCATCCGGCGAGGCGCGTTTCACGCAAGGGCTCTGGATCGATGGCGCTCTCGGAGTTCCGGTCCTGAAGGACGCACTTGCGAGTTTCGCCTGCGAGGTCGTGAGGACGGTTACGGTGGGAACGCACGATATCTTCTTTGGGCAGGTTGTCGGGATCGACATTTCGGATGGCTCGCCGCTCCTCTACGGCGACGGCCAATACGAGATTCCGCTGCCAACCGCGCCACAGGCGTATCATGCAATGATCTGACGCAGGCGGGCGAGTTCGGAGCCCTAAGCGTTTCGCCAATGCCCCTTGGCTCAAAACAGCGTTTCCCTCGATAGAACCGCGTGCGGATCGTGTTATAACGCGGCAGAGCGTCTGCATATCTCGCGGAACTGGGCGCTGAAATGGACGCGAAAGATGATTTTTGATGCCATCGAGTCGATGCCGAACTACAGGCGAGTGACTCTTGCAATTGAGCAGCAGATACTTAGCGGCAGGATGAAGCTAGGCGATCCACTGCCGACGGAGCTGGATCTCGCGGAACAATTGGGCGTCAATCGATCGACCCTGCGCGAGGGTTTGCGGGCGCTAGAGAACGCCGGCTTTGTCAAGCGAGCCGGGGCAAAAAAGCTGATCGTCAGCGTGCCGGACAGCCATGAGATCGCGCAATACACCAGCCGCGCGATGACTCTCTACAGCATCACTTTCACTGAGCTGTGGGAAATGCTCATGGCCCTCGAACCATTGTCCGCACGCTATGCGGCTCAGCGCGCACCTAAGGATCTGCTGACGCTCATTGGCGAAAACGTCAAAGCGACCGAGGAGCGCTTACACGACGACGCCACCATCATCCGGCTGGATGTCGAGTTTCACGGTTTGGTGTCAAAAGCTGCGCGGAACAGAGCACTCACGCTCGCGCAAGAACCGCTGGGGCTACTTTTGTTTTCTTCAACGAAGCGTCTCTACAGAAGCTCGCCCAGGGCGCGCTACCGGCTCCTGGAGGCACATCGGAAAATCTTCGAAGCGATCGCTAGCGGCAACCTGCAGGCCTCAGAGACCTGGATGAGGAAGCATATCGAGGACTTCCGGCGCGGCTACGTCGTAGCTGGCCTCGATATCAACGGACCAGTAAGACTGTCGTCCCTCGGCCGCTAGACATGACGGCGATGCAGCTGCACTGCCTCTCCATCGCTGAAGAAGCTCTCGCGGCTTCTCTCTTAAAGGATCTCAGATCTAAAGGATCTCAGATCGGCAAAGTCACGGGTTCCGAGTGGTAGCAAAATGGTGCGCAAGAGGGATTCGAACCCCCGACCCCGTCATTACGAATTATGCGGTCTCTAACTTATTGAGATTTCTCGAAATTTCCTATCGGCAAAAACTGCACTTGTGACAATGTCTTGTTCGTCTACGGTGGTTGCCCAGCGTTACCCTGATTTGCCGATTCGTGGTTCCTCGGTGGTTACGTGGTTCCTAGAAGGCATACCGTGGCGACAGGTCAAATCACGCAGCGACTGATCAAGGGGCTCGAGCCTCAAGATGCTGAGTATTTTGTCTGGGACAGCTCTCTGGCCGGATTCGGCGTTCGCGTCCAGAAGACCGGCGCGAAGTCCTACGTCGTCAAATACCGTGCCGGCGCCGGTCGTGGTGCCCCTACGCGGCGCCTCACATTGGCCCAGGTCGGAAAGATTACCCCTGAGGAGGCCCGGACCCTTGCCAGGAAGACACTCGGCGCGGTTGCCAATGGTGCTGACCCGGCAGCCCAGCGGGCGGCTGAAAAGCGCGCTTCCACGCTCGCCGAAACGGCAGAGCAATTTCTGAAGGAACACGTTGAGGCAAAGCGAGCCACCTCTTCGGCGTCATCGTACCGGGATCTCCTTGAACGGCTAGTGATCCCCGAGCTCGGCAAACGGAAAGCCGAGAAGGTGACCACTGCGGAGGTGCAGCGGCTGCACTCGAAGCTCGGCCACAGTCCCTACCAGGCCAACCGGATGCTGCGGGTTCTCAGCAGCCTCTATACCTACGCGGCAAAGGCCCACATTGTCCCGCTCGGCTTCAATCCCTGCCGCGGCATCGAAATCTTCCCCGAAGAAGGGCGCGAGCGCTACTTGACGTCCCAAGAGCTGGCCGCCATTGGCGAAGCAATCCGGGAAGCAGAAACGATCGGCCTTCCATACAGCGTGGACGAAACCAAGCCGGCCGCCAAGCATGCTCCAAAAGAGGAGAGCCGCCGGACCGTGATCGGCCCTCATGCCGCAGCGGCAATCCGCCTGTTGATATTCACAGGCGCCAGGCTGCGCGAGATCCTGCATTTGAAATGGGAAGAGGTTGATTTCGAGCGAGGCCTGCTGCTCCTGCCGACCAGCAAAACTGGCAAAAAGACAATTGTCCTGAACGCGCCTGCCTTAGCCATTCTCAATTCGCTTACACGGGTTGGCGTCTACGTCATCGCAGGTACTTCCGCCGGTACTGACGAGGAGAAACCGCGATCCGATTTAAAAAAGCCATGGAAGGCCATTTCGAAGCGAGCCGGTCTCGAAGGCGTGAGGATCCACGATCTACGCCACACGCATGCGTCCGTCGGAGTTGGCGTCGGCCTGGGTCTTCCAATTATCGGGAAGTTGCTCGGTCATACGCAGGTGGCAACAACCCAGCGCTACGCGCACCTGGATAACGATCCGGTCAAGAAAGCGGCTGAGCACATCGGCAGCAGGCTTGCGGCGGCAATGGGCGACGTTAAGCCGCGCGATAACGTCACGAAGCTGCCAAAGGCAAAGCGATTAAAGAACCGGCGCGGCTAGGGTAGCTCCCGAAAAGCTGGTCCGCACCAGCCTGCCGCGTCGTCCAAATGCGGAGCACAAGCGGAAGTGCAGATGGCGGACTTTGTCCCGAAGGGATTCTACGCGCTCGAAAAGGCGGTGTTGCTGATAGCGCGGGAGCTGAACCAGGGTCTCTGGGATCACACCAAGATGACCCTGTCAGAGATCAACGCTTATGAGAGGTTGGGGGAGACCGCGCACTACAAGGATCTCCGGCGGACCTTAAAGGACATCGAGCTAAGTCTTCGGGATCGCAAAACCGGCGAATTGCCCGACAATTCGATTGAAGAGCGCTTTAGGGCTTATCAAGAAAGCCAAAAGTTGATTCGAACGGCATTGAATGCGGGTGAACTGCGGTCCGTTCTACAATTCGCCGAGACCGGAAGGCGACACGACCAACCTGCCGAGGCTTGGGCGCAAGAGAACGCCATGAGTTGGTTCGACGATGGTCTAGTCTTTGTTGCAACGGGAAAGACGCGCCGCATTCCATTTGGCCCGTACATCCCAGCCTTGCCCGACGATATTAATTTTCTACAGGAACCGGACGGTCTTTGGGCCACCGTCTTGATCGACACCGACTCGTTCTCTGACTGGTATTATTCTGGCTCCGGGCCAATGGCCAACGTTGAAGTTCAGGAGCGCGACAAAGGTGGCCGCCCACTCGAGTATGATTGGGATGCAGTTAAGGAATACGCCCTCGGCTTGGTGAAGCAACACGGCCGACCAGGTCGTGGGAATAAGCGCCTGCCGAGCAAAAGCCAGCTCGCTGAGGCCGTCATGAACGAGTGGGCCAAGAAGGGTGTCGAATTGGCCGAGCCAACAGTTCGTCGGTACATCACGACTTGGCTGAAGGACCTTTGATCATAACCTCTGCTTGGAGGTTATGATCAGTTATGGGCGGGTTCTGAGCGGATTTCAGGCTCGCGACTATGCGACAGGTTTCGCGTCGACGAAGAGGATTTCCCCTCTGTGATGAGAAACCCGATGAAAGAAAACGCAGAAATCAGCCCCGAACGCATGCTGCGGCGCGCGCAAGCAGCCAAATATGTTGTCGAGACCTACAACGTCCCGTGCTCTCCCAAGACGCTGGCAAAGCTTGCTTGCGTGAGTTCGGAGGGGCCGCCGTTCCGATTGGCTGGCCGCTTTCCACTGTACCCGGTCTCCGGTCTCGATGCCTGGGCGCAGAAGAAGATTGGGCCGTTGGTCCGATCGACCTCTGAAATACGCCGCGTCGCCTAACCCCCCAACAATGAAAACCCGGCTGCACGATCCTCATCTTGGCGGATCTGGTCGTGCGCACCGGGCTCTCTAGGAGTCTTGAACTTGAAAATCTGTACCAAACGAAGCCTCAAAACACAATCGGTTTCCGACCTGCCCTTGTTCAACTGGCGCATCGTCGTTGCACGACCGACAACGCGAGCCGGCAGCTTTGTCGCGCGGAGGTACCGCGTCCACCCGGCAGTCGCTGATCTGATCGCGAATCTCGCCGGCATCGGATCGGGGGTGGAGCAATGAGCAGCATCACCATCCGAATGCCGAGCGGATCATGCCTGACGTTCATGGGCCGTGAGGCCTGGACGTTGCAGCGCCTGATCGAGGCTGGACCCCGAGGGGTGACCACGATCGACCATCCGGCGCCGCGCTGGTCGCACTACATCTTCAAGCTCCGCCGTGCTGGGCTGACCATCACCACCGAGTATGAACCGCACCGCGGATCGTTTCCGGGAACGCATGGTCGCTATCGGCTCGAAACCCCCGTCACCGTTGTCGCGGAGGCCGCGTAATGAACTTTCATCAATCACGCGCGCCGCTGACGGCAGCCGAGCTGAAGCGACGTGCCGAAGCTCTGATGGCGAACGGACAGGCTGCGGGCCCTTCCGATGCCGAAGACTCCCGCGCGGAGTCCCCGGACGAGCGGCAATACGGACCCACGGCTGCAAAAATATTGCGCGATGTTAAGCGCGGCGTGGCGCTGGCGTCTCAGGACGCCAAGTTCGCCGTCTTCACGGAAGCGGCGACAACGCTGGCGGATGCCGTTGTGAACCAATGGCTGCCCAAAAATGTCATGGTCGATCGCTTGTCTGAAATCGCCGTCGCTCACGGGCACTTCGGTCGTGATCGACTCGAGGTCGAAGAACTGATCGCCCGATATGCGGATAGGGCTTCCACGCCGCAAAAGCCTGATCAAGCATCATCCGGCCCGAAGCAGGCGAAGCGGCGGCTCATCGCGCATCGCGCCAGCGACCTCGAGCCAGAGAAATTGGTCTGGGTCTGGCCCGGCCGCATCCCGGAGGGCAAGCTCGTCCTGTTGGGTGGCCCACCAGGTCTCGGCAAGAGCCAGTTGACCGCCTTCATGTCGGCCATCGTCTCGAACGGGGGGCACTGGCCGTGTGGTGAGGGCTCGACGCTCCCGGGCGACGTGATCTTCATGTCGGCAGAGGATGGCGTGCAGGACACGATCATCCCGCGCCTCATGGCGGCGGGAGCCGACCGCGAGCGCGTTCACATCGTCTCGGCTGCGACGAAGCCGGATGGGACCGGTCGGAAGACGTTCAGCTTGAAGACGGACGTTGACCTGCTGGAAGAGATGGCGAGGAAAATAGGCACGGTCAGGCTCATCATCGTTGACCCGATCTCGGCGTACATGGGGGGCAGCGACGGCAACGGGAACGTGGAGACCCGCGAAGTTCTGGAGCCGCTGGCCGACATGGCCAACCGTCTGCGCATCGCCGTCGTCGCTGTGACCCACCTCAACAAGGGTGGGGGCGGTGGCAACCAGAGTGCGTTGAACCGGTTCGCCGGCTCGATCGCATTCGTGGCCGCAGCTCGAGCCGCGTTCGCTGTGATCGAGGATCCGGAGGACGACGAGCGACGGTTCTTGCTCCAGGCTAAGAACAACCTCGGAAAGAAGTGCAAGGGGCTGGCCTTCCGACTCGAGCAGCGCTTGGTTGGCGATGACGTCATGTCGTCGAATGTCATGTTCGAGGGCGACCACGTCAGCGAGTCGATCGACGAAGCGCTCTCTGCGTCGGAGAACCGCGGAGCCAAGAAAGGACAGTCCAGCGGCGGCAAGGAGGACGTCATGCAGTTCCTGAGGGACATCCTCTCGGCCGGTCCGGTGGACGTTCTGGAGGTTGAGCGTCAGGCGCGGGCGGCGGCATTGCTTGAGGACGACAAGCGACTGAGCAAGAGCAAGGCTTTCCGCGACGCCCGGACCGAGCTGGGCATCAAGTCCACGAGGGATGGTTTCGGTCCCGGTTCCCGGTACGTGCTGGAGTTGCCGGAAGCATCATGGGCGCCCAAAAACCCCATGGGCGCCCCCTCCCAAACAGGGGCGCCTATGGATGATTTGGGCGCCCATGGAGAGGTGGGAGGCCTGCAATGACGGGCCTCAGATCTCGCCTGAAGGATCGGAGAGCCCATTGGCTCTTCCGGTTCGAATGCGACGGCCAGTCCTATACCGGTGGCATCGGCCGGTTCGAGGATGGCCGGATCGCAGAGGTGTTTATCAACGGTACGAAAGTCGGCACAGCTGCCGAGACCAACGCTCAGGACGCGGCAATCGTCGCGTCCTTGGCCCTCCAGCACGGTTGTCCGCTCGAGACGATCCAGCATGCCTTGGCAAGGTCGGGCGGTTCGGCGGGCCCCTTGGCAACGTTGCTCAGGAGGGTCGAAAATGAAACCGCCTGAGGCCTCTCATTTAAACGTGCTTACTCCGTACGACCCTCGGGAAGGCATCAGCCTCGGAGCGGCGGCTAAGAGAGCGGGAAAATCCGAGACGACCATCCGAAATTGGTGCCCCCAGCATGGTCTTGGGCGTCGTGTTGGTGGTGGCGTATGGGTCGTCAGCCAAGTTGCTCTGGCGATGTTCCTGGATGGCGATATGGCGGCTCTCGCGGCGTATCATTCTGGGGACCACTCAAGCTC
>NZ_LGHM01000154.1 GCF_001908185.1 Bradyrhizobium sp. AS23.2 | reverse complement strand
TTCGACGGCAAAGTGCACAACGCCGTCGAACCTGTGGCGCCAACGAACCGTGCGTACGGCAAAACCGTGTGGTCCTTTCCGCAAGCGCTCTTTTCGCCCCGTTGGAAACGTCGAAAGTCCTTGAAAATAAAGGCATCTTTCGATCTTTGGCGGGAAATGGATGGCCGGGCGGAAACCCGCCGGGCCCTATTAGGCCCTATGTCACAGTATGCGCCGCTGCTTGCCGGTCCGCTGTCCCTCTAGCCCGCCGCTTGTGCGGCCTTCCTGCGGCCCTCGCCGCCACCGCTGTAGCCGGTCCGGCGACCCTGTACGGCCCGGGCCGTGATGTCAGACCGGGCCAGCCAAACAGCCCGTTTCACTGGCCTTCAAAGGCCGGTCCGGTCGAGCTTCTTTAGTTGGGTGAGATTTTAGCAGCGCGACCGATCAATGGGCCGCAACTCGTGTAGATGATCTCGTTGGAGCTACCGAAGCGAAAGTAAAAGCGGACCGGCTTGCCTTCATAGTTCTGGTAATCGATCTGAACCCCGTGGCCGGTCAGGACCACAGCGTCAAGGTTAAAGGCAGTCACGCGCTTGCTTTCGAGCTTCGGTGCCCAATAGGCCGCGATCGAATTTCGCCCCGTCAAGGTCACACCCTCGCAGCCACATTCCATGACCGCGCGCTCGTCATATAGATCGAGCAGAGCGTTTAGGTCTCCCCGTCGGCAGGCATCGAGCCAGTCCACGATGGCGGCAAGAGGATCGAATTCGTCCCGTGAAATCGACATGAGGTTCCATACAAAACTGTCGCCGCTCCCGATCGCGACGTAGACGCATCCGGAAGGAAAACGGCCCGGAGGGACTGGGGGCGCTCCGGGCCGAGTGTTTCCTCAACTAAAGACCCCCTCGTGCGGCGAGCGGGCTACGCTTCCAAGGAAACACCACGGTCAACCGCAGAACGCGCGCCGCTGCAAATATCTTTCTTGTAAGGCAGATTAACTCGCCGCAAGCTTCATTCGTTTTGGGAGCCGTGCGCGCTACGGCCTTGTCGCGCCGCTGCGGCCCGGTCGTCCGGTGCTCCCTGTAGCCCCGCGCTCCCGCCGCGCTGTACGGCCTTCCTACTCCGCCTTACGCCGCGCCCGGTGTGCGCTTCCTGCCGTCGCGTGAGGTCGAACTGTTCGCGTTTTCAGCGGTCGTCGCCCGCGCATTGGGAGGGGGCGCAGGAACACTTCTGCCGCGCGATCGACGCGGCGCGCACGCCTGATGGCGTCTCGCCGAAGCGCCGGCGGAACGAGCGATTGAAATGAGATAAATCACCAAAGCCTACTGCAAACGCGATATCGATGATGGCCAAATGCAGATGGTGCGGGTCAGTCAGCATCGCGAAGGCACGCTCAAGCCGGCACCCTGCAAGGTGCTCGGTGAACGACTTTCCGGTCCCCTCGAGCAATTTTTGCACGTATCGCCGCGACATACCGAGCGCTTGAGCGGCATTGTTCAGATCGAAATTGGGATCGCTGGAGCGGTGCGAGACCTCCGCGAAGATCGCCCGCAGCTTGGCTGCCTTCACGCCACGCTCGGCAACGATGTTTGCAGCCTCGGCGGTCGGCCCGAGCGTCGCGGCCACGAGATCGAGAAGATGTGCGGCGACGGTGGAGGCGAGTTTTGATGACGGAGGTTCTTTGAAGGATGCGAGCGACCGCAGGTAAATGCGGAGCAGTCTAAGGGCCGGTCCGGGACGCACCGGCCGGCCTGATAGATCATCCGGCCGCGCAACCAGAGACCTAAGGGCGGCAGCCTGCACGGTCACGAATTTGACGCTGGCGCCACGCGGCCCAAATACCCGCAACAGCCTTCCTCGGTCAACCAAACAAGCCGAGCCAGCATCATAGACATGTTCCTGGCCAGCATTTTCAAATTGGACCGGCCCGACCTCGACGATGTTCAGTCCGAATTGCTCACGGCTATCTTTGAGGTGATGTTTGTGACGGATAAACTCGACCGGCGTGGTGATAATGCTGCAAACGCCAACTGTGCCGAGCGGCAAGTAAGTGATGTCGATACGCGGACGGCCGCCGCTGTGATCGATCACGTCCAAGGCGAGGTTCAGCCCCGCAAACTCCTCACGGAACGTGGAGAGCCGTGTGCTCTCCGGCAGAATCTCAGTCGACCATCGCACAAGGGGAGATGACGTTGGCATGCTGGCCTCCCGTTTCGATGCCAAACCACGCAGGAACGACTGAGCCGCCCGAACGAAATCTGTAAACTCGTCGAATGACGCCGAGACAGTCTCAAGAGACAATATCGGACCGCAGCTTCGCTGCAGGTGTGAGGTGGATTACAAATGGAGGTAGGGACCTCAAGGAAATGATGAGGAATTTCCCGTCAGGCTTTCGATGCTGACACGGTTCGCATCGAGGTTGCTATGATGCGCGAGAATGCCGGAGGTGGGCTGTCAGCAAGGTCGTCCGGGTCCTCTGGCCAGCGTGCCTATGCCGAGGCGCAGCATGATGCGCAGCGGGACAAGCACGGGTTCTGCAAAGGCAACTTCGTGCTGGCATGGCGCTATCGCGCCTGCCTGCGATCACCGGCCACGCGGCCGGCTGCGTGCTCGGACGAGGCGGGCTGAGGCGATTGCGGCGCGGTACATCGGCTTTTAGGCCGGAGCACCGCAAGATTGTTGGTGATTTCCTTTACGCCAATGGCGCGAATCGCGTTTCTATATAGTCCGTTGATCAGACTGTCTCTGGAGCCTCCCATGCACAGACACGCTCTCATTGCGATCGTCACGGTGTTGAGTTTCCTGACGCTTGATGTTTCCTCAAACCCGGTGTTCGCGCTCGGCCACACCTATCTCGGGTCACACTCAAAGCAGGACATCAAGAATCACTGCGACGCGGCCGGCGGCACCTATTTTGAAAGTGGCGGAACGTACGGCTGCTGGGGGCCAGGTGGCGACGTTACTTGCAGTGATCAGACCGGGACATGCTATGGGACATGTGCAAAGTGCGGCCGGGTAGTCAACTTAGGCGGCATCTCAGGCGTCATAGTATCTGGAAGCTGGCTCCCCGAGTTTGCACCCCCACCCGCAGCCGGGGTGAGGAGGCCAATGAACCCCTTTAGGGAGGGCCGTCGCGAAATCCGGTAATCTGCCGGGCCGATTGTCCAAAAGTGAACAGACGAGCCCGAGGAGCGGTCTACGCTCGGCGGGCTCGGCGACCCCGTCGAGCAACCTCCAACGGCCCCGGCACTAGGGCTGGGCTATGCTGGGGCCGTTTCTCCGCCCGCATTGATCAGGCGGACATAGGTCCCGCTCTCGTGCAGTTCGAGCCAGCCTTGTTCGACAGCATACTTGATGCCGGCGCCGAACTCCGGGCCTTTGCCCTTCAGCTTGTAGAGGAAGGGCGCGTTGATCTTCTCGATATGAATGCGGCCGTCCTGCACCGGCTCTATTCCGGTCGCGAGTTCGACCAGTTTGCGTGCGGCGGCTTCCGGGTTGGCGAAGGGATGTTCGGCGGCAAGTTTCATGCGGTCAGGCGGTGCGCGGCGCGGATGCGCGAATCGAGGGTGGGATTGCTAATTACCGCGCCGCAGAAGCACCGAGCAATGCCGTCCGTTCGCTGTGTCGGCAATGGCAGTGCGCGATCGGGCATCCGGTACTTCCATGTCGTCCAGGCGCGCTCCGCGCGCCACGCCTCGTAGTCGGCCTCGGTGCGCGTTGCGGCGAGGTCTCACCAAGCCGTTTGGAAGGTGGCGCGGGCGGCCTCGAACGTCCCGGCTGTGCCGCTGCGGTGCTGGCGGGGCTCGATGCCCGGATAGAAGCCGCACGACCCAGCCCCATTGCGGCGCATGGTTCGGACCGCAGACCGATTGAGCCGACGCGAACGTCGCCGAAATAGATCAGCCAGCCCTCGCGGGCTGCGAACTGGTCAGGGCGGCGGGTGAGTGCAGGCATGCCGACATCAAGGCGGCATCGCGGAAGCTGTCAAATCGTCGATTACTGATGGCTAGGCGCCCGAAGCCAAGAAGTGGCCAAGGGAAGGACCTTCCTGCGTTCAATAGGGTTGGGGTTAATGCACGCTCAAGTGCTCAGGCGGCAACCTAGCCGCCGCGTTGCTGCCCGCTGTTTCTCAGGCCCAGCCCATTTCCGCTGAAGTGGCGAGGAAGTGCAAAATCCTTCGGGCGAAGCGATTCCCAGCGCGTCAGTTCAATCCCGCCGCCGGTAGCGCCTATGATTCGGGGCAAGACAAGCGAGAGTTCTTCAGGAGATGCGTCGAGAATGGCGGCAATATAGCTGTCACTCCTCCTGTCCGATAAAAACCGGTGCTGCCACGGCCTCGCGCAATTCGGTCATGGTACAAGCCTCCATCGCACAAGGCTTTTTGGATCGACGTGATCCAAGCCTTCGACGTACACATGCGGGCGATGGATGCGCTCAAATTCTGGATCGTTCGGATTGTCGGATGTTGCACCACATACGCATGTGAACGGCTTGCCGCGCGGCAAGGCGCACGCCCTCGCCTGATGAAATGCGATGTCGTTCGCAATCGCTGCATCTCGCTCTTTGTTTTCGCCACATACCTCTCGACCCACACGTTGAACAGATCGAGCCATTGTTCGGGCGTGAGATTTGGATGCCTTCGCGCTGGACGGCTTGCGCTGGGAGGGCAGGCAAGTAGCCTCCTCGATGGCCGGGGGGGTCACCGCGACGACGCGACACTCGCACGGCCGGGGCCGAGGGACGCCCTTCCGCTCAAACCGAAAATCTCGCCCCCCGCAACGCGGACGAAACAAAGCCTGCGGGATGAAACCATTTTCCGGCTTTGACGAAGGCTTGGCGAAACGCCGGGCCATTATGGAAGCGGCGGGCCAAGGGCGCGTGCATAAAAGGGGACGACGATGGCAGATCGCAGCGGCTTGAAACTTGTGGGCCTGATTTTCGCAAGCATCACGCTTGCGGTGATGCTGACCACGGGCATGGTGGTGAAGGGCTATGCCGACGGCGTCTATACGCTGGAACTGACGGCCGCCGAGGACGATAAAGGGTAACGCAAGGAACGGCCCCGTCCGCCCTTTGCCGGTCAGCCCTGATCTCCCGCTCATCGCGTTGCCCGCATAGCCCTTGACTGGAGCGTTCCCTGATACTCCAATAACTCCATCAAGCGAAGTGGCACCGCTTTGGGAGCTAAGAGGAATATTCTGCGTGATCAGAGCACGACCGACCTCAAGCGGCCATCATAGGCTCCGATACAAAACGATTGCCGAGCATTGGTACCGCTACGGTCGCATACGGTCTAGCAAACGGTCCCGCCACACGTAATGATGACCGAGGGCCGCGAGGGCGTGAACTACGGCAACCACAATCAGCAAGTTGGCGGCGAGTTCGTGCCAGTCATTGATGCTACGACGGGTTGCGACGTCACCGCTGCCGAACTGCGGCACCGACCACAGTCCAAAGATATTGAAGCCTCGATACGAGGCATCAACGATACCGGCAACGACCACGAGGCCAAGCAGAACATACAAGGCGTGGTGCGTCAGTTTCGCGATCATATAGAGGATACCGCTGTCGGCAGGCGCCAGCACGCGCCCAAAATGCGCACGCCAAGCAACTCGCGTCACAAGAACGAACGCGGTGAGGAAGCCTAACATCACGTGCGTGGACCACACTCCGGTGCGGAGTGGTCCGCGCGGAAAGAGGTCGCCAGTCTGGCCTATCACCCACAAAGCTACGACAAGGGCAACAGTAATCCAATGCAACCAGACTGTCGTCGCATCGTAGCGCTTGGCGGTCATATCAAAGCGCGTCATGGCCGTTCTTAGTACAGTGGAAGGCAGAGAGTCTTTGATCTGGATCATGGGCGCGCGCAATTCATGAATAGACACCATAGTGCGCGCGATTGTGATCAGTCTGCTTTATCCGAGCACTTGCCCGCGCGCCCACCGGGTTTGCGAAGGCAGGCGCGAAACTGCCACGGCTTTACAAAGCTGCCCGTCCAAAGGCCGCGCTCGTTCTGTTCGGCTTCCCGCTGGACTTCCGCATATGCGCCCTTGCTGTATTGCGGCCAATCGAACGCGAGGCCATTGCGCACGAGCCAGTCCGCCAGATCGGTGTTGTTGACGGTGCAGACGCCGACGCTGCGGCCGTAGCGATCCCGATCTACCTCAACGCACTTGACCGGGCGGCCTACGATGAAGGAGTCGAGATCGTTGGCCGCCTTGGCCCCGCAGCGGAAGTGCTTGGCGTCGTCATCGCGGCAAAGCTGGTTGCTCTCCGGAGCGTCGATGCCCCAGAGCCGGACGCGCGTGCCGTGGATTTCGAGTGTGTCGCCGTCGATGACGCTGGCGCGGCCGGTGATGGGCTCCGACGCAGCGGCCGCTGTGACGAGTAGAAGGATGCCGACGAACCATCTCATGCGATCACCTTATGACCGTGTATTTTCTTCGCCGCCCTTTGTTTCTCGCCTGGCTTGGCTTCGCCTTGCCTGCGCCTATGGCGTGGATCATCCCCGATGCGTGCGAAGATTGTCCAGCACAGATTTGTCACGCAACTCCTAAGGGTTTCACCGGATGTACGGTGTGGCTGCGCGAAATATGAATCGCGTGTCGGTGTCTTGATGACTCGCAAGAAGAAGGCCGGGCGTGCTATCGTCTCGGCGCACCTTTGCCTACTGCCAACGTTTGCAAACGGAGGGAGTCCCCGAATGTACGCCAACATTCTCTTGACCACGGATGGATCGGATGTCGCGAGAAAAGGTGTTGAGCATGGGATTGCTTTAGCAAAGGCCTTGAATGCCAAAGCGACAGTCATCGTCGTGACGGAACCGCTGCCGGTCGGGGTCGGGCACGGGGGATGGATTCCGGCGCTGCAAATGATTGAGAGCTTTGACGCAGCCTCCAGGGAACGTGCAAGCAAAGTGCTCGATGAAGCTCGAGCTATCGCGGAGCAGATCGGGATATCCGTCGAACTCCTGCATTTTCCGAATGCACACCCAGCCACTGCGATTATCGAAACAGCAAAGTCCGGAGGCTGCGACTTAATCGTCATGGCCTCTCATGGGCATCGCGGCCTCAGCAAGCTATGGTTGGGGAGTCAAACATCGGAGGTCCTAGCGGACGGAAGCGTGCCGGTGTTGGTGGTGCGGTAACAGACATAATGAATAGTGCGGCCAGTCGAGCGCCCAGCCATGCCGCACCGGCCGTTCGAAACCCGACCCTTCTCCAAGTGCTTGTGAAATCCAGAGGGCAGGCACTGGCACGTACGTGTCACAAGTCTTACAGCGCATGTGATATGCTCCAACTTACTGAACTGTTTTTGTGTGGGCAGACCGCTAGGGATAGATAAGGCGCACGTTTCACAGCGCAAATTTCCCGATGGACAGCGGGCCGCGGCAGTCGGAATATCCCTAGAGTCTTGAATGTAGCATCTGGAGCAGGAGTTGAGTCGCATTCATCAGCATTCCGAAGGCCATCTCATTGATCGAATAGGGTGGTTGAGAGCGGCAGTCCTGGGTGCCAACGATGGCATTATCTCGACAGCGAGCCTGATCGTTGGCGTTGCCGCGGCGGCTGTCACCCGGAACGACGTCTTAATCGCAGGCGTCGCGGGACTCGTAGCCGGTGCCATGTCGATGGCCGCGGGCGAGTACGTGTCCGTCAGCTCTCAATCGGATACTGAGCAGGCTGATCTTGCGCGCGAACGCAAGGAGTTGAGCGACAACGCGGAATTCGAGCTGGATGAGCTTGCCGAAATCTACGTCAAGCGTGGCGTCGATCAACCCTTGGCACGCCAAGTAGCCAAGCAGCTGATGGCGAAAGATGCTCTGACGGCACATGCGCGCGATGAGCTGGGTATCTCGGAAAGTACGACTGCCCGGCCCATGCAGGCAGCCATCACATCGGCGGTCATGTTCTCAGTGGGCGCGGCGATGCCCTTGCTCATGGTTATGGTATCGCCCGCCAACGCACTGGTCCCGATTGTGTCGGGCGCATCGCTGGCCTTTCTGGCTCTTTTGGGAGCTATCGGAGCAAAAGCAGGCGGCGCTAATATTTTGCGGGCCACCATTCGGGTGACATTCTGGGGTGCGTTGGCCCTCGCTATTACCGCGGGTATTGGAAAAGTATTCGGCACAGTGGTCTGAGAGTTGCGGCACTGACGGGGTAGTTCAAATGTGTCTCGGCACTTCTGTTATTGGCCCGAAGCGGCGTTTGAGGGACGTCTCCTATTCGGCCGCTCTCAGGGGCTAAGCAGACATCATGCGAACGCGTCGAAGATGACGCGATTGACCCAAATCCGTCATTGCGCCGCGGACATCAAGCCGGCGGCCACGCGCCGTGACCACGGGAACTTCGGCGCCAGGCAATTCGAGGCCGAGCGTTTTCATCCGGAGTATGTTCCATGGCGACGCCGTCGGATAAGATCATTGCCTGGTCAGGCGAACTTGGTCCTTGCAAACGGTTCTAGGAGGAGCGCATGTCTAGGTTGAACATACTAGCAACGACGGCGCTGGCTGCGTTTCTGGTCACTGTAACAGCGGTGCTGCCAGTCTCGGCACGCGAACTCCAGCCCCTCGCCACGGGAACGCCTGAACAAGTCGGCATGTCGGTGGAGCGCCTTGGGCGCATCACCACAATGCTCAAAAAGGAGATTGCCGACGGCAAGCTGCCGGGTGCGGTAGTCATGGTCGCCCGCAAGGGGAAGATCGTCTATTCGGATGCTATCGGCTTCCAAGACAAGGGCGCGCAAACGCCCATGAAGCTCGATTCAATCTTCCGCATCTATTCGATGACCAAGCCGCTTGTCTCGGTGGCGGCGATGATGCTTGTCGAAGATGGCGTCATCCAGCTCACCGATCCGATCTCCAAATTCCTGCCGGCCTTCAAAGACTTGCAAGTGAGCGTGGCAACCACTGGTGCCGATGGCAAGGTCACCTACACGAACGTACCGGCTGCCAGGCCGATCATCGTGCAGGACCTCCTGCGACACAGCGCGGGTCTCGCCTATGCGGAGATCACCAAGAACGAGCCGGTAAGGGCGGCCTACGTCGAGGCCAAGTTCTCCCAGCCGGGCATCATCGAGTACGACTCCCGCGGCATGACACCAGCCGAGCAGGTCGAGCGCATCGCCAAGGCGCCCTTAATTCACCAGCCTGGCACGATGTGGGAATACAGCATGGCTGTCGATGTTCTCGGCCGTGTCGTCGAGGCTGCGTCGGGCAAGCGGCTTGCCGTCTTTTTGGATGAGCGGCTGTTCTCGCCGCTCAAGATGGTGGACTCGGGCTTCTGGGTGCCGTCGTCGAAGATCTCGCGCGTCGCGCAGCCGCTGCCGGTCGACCCGGCTTCAGGCCTGAAGACGAGCGTCCTCGACGTGTCGGCAGAGCCAAAGAATGATTCCGGCGGCGCTGGCGCAGTTTCGACCGCCCCGGACTATTTGCGGTTCGGCCAGATGCTCCTGAATGGTGGCGAACTCGACGGCGTGCGCGTATTAAGCCGCTCCACCATCAAGCTGATGACGTCAGACCATCTCGGCACGCGTGTCGCGGCGCCGTTCCAGCCGGGTGAGCTTCTGCTGGGAACTCCCGGCTACACGTTCGGCCTGGGCTTTGCAGTGCGTCAGGGCGACGGCGTAGCTGGTGTGCCCGGCTCGGCGGGCGAGTTCATGTGGGCAGGTTACGCTGGCACCTTTTTCTGGGTCGATCCCCAAGAAGAGATCGTTGGTGTCTACATGACACAGGCCCCGAGCCCAATACGCGCCTATTACCGCAAGATGTTCAAGGCCCTTGTCTATCAGGCGCTCGTGGACTGAAGCCGTCACCCTGCCTCCATCGTATTCCGAATGCGAGGCAACGATTCTCGCTGCCTCGCTGTTCAACTGTCCCGTTCGCGGGCAGAAAGACCTGACGCCCCGGCGTGACTAGGCAGTCAAGATTGTACGACGGTAGGTCGTCGAAGCCGTGAACTAAGTCATTCCCCTGACCTGCGGCACGCGGTTGGCACCCAAAACTGGCAACAACTGCGGCTACCGAGGCTCGCTTCACTGGCCGGCTCGCGTTTGATGCTTGCCCTCCGTTTTAGAGCTCTGTCTGTTTGTGGCCCCTTCGCGTCATTTCGTTGCCGCGCAGTAAGCTGGTCGGTTTCGGAGAAGAGCAGACCTCGAACGGCGGCCGAAACCCGCAGAGTCGGTCGAGAATGACCCACTGCAAACAATGCTGCCATGGGCGGGCGGTTACCAAGGATTAATTCGACGGGAGGCAGAAAGAACGATCTTCTAAGATGGCCTCAGTAGAGGGGAGATCGAGTTATCGCCATGCGCCACGGCTTCCTCTTGCACGCTGTTACCACAGCCGGTCTGTTCCTGGGATCCAACCTCGTCTCAGATGCATCCGCCGCGACCGCCGACCACGCCTTGGCTGTCTCCGTCGACGATTTCATTTATATCGACACGTCGAACGAGCCCACCGATCAGACGGCCGCGCATGAAAAGCGATTGCGCGCTTTCATGACCGCGCTGCGGGACGACGTCACGGCAGACCGCCGTTTTGAGCTGGTGCCGTCGTCCTGCTCATCAAATTGTCCGACCGACGGACCGGCGTTGCGCGATCGGCTGCACGCGGCGTCACAGGCCGGCACGCAGATTCTGATCATCGGTATCGTTCACAAAATGAGCACGCTGGTGCAGATAGCGAGGACTGCTGCCATCGATGCAACATCCCAGCGCGTCGTGTTCCGGAAATACTTCCAGTTCCGCGGCGACAATGACGAGGCATGGCAGCGGGCGGAGCGCTTTGTATCGGAAGAGGTCCGCGCCCGGCTGCTTGAAAGCAGATCGCAGCAATAGGCTTCGCGCGACGCATGTGGATGGCCCTGTGCGTCCGGTTTTGGCGGCGGGTTCAACGGATCGCCGCAACACATTTTGCGAACTTCTCAGCCGGGGTTTGAAAGAGCAAGGTCTTTCGTGGCCTTTCATTGAGCTGCCTGGCGATCGCGCTGAGCTTGG
>NZ_LGHM01000153.1 GCF_001908185.1 Bradyrhizobium sp. AS23.2 | reverse complement strand
AAACGGCTCGATTGGCCGGCCTCTAACACCTGCATTCGCCACAAGCGCTCTCCTCTACAGAGATTCGAGCCATCATATAATGTGACGAACTTGCGTTCCAGATGACTAGCACCCGACCTTGAATGTGAAGCAGCCGCAAATTGAGCTTACACTGTCGAACAAGACTGCGCTTTCCTAGACTGCCGCGGGGGATGGGTGGCAATTTGGCCAGAGCGGAGCCATTACGTTCCGTCAGAGCTTCGTCATCTATGCCCCACGCCCGATATGCCTTCCATCCTAGGGATGCCCGCCCTCGCTCGAAGCCAATGCCGCCTGACCGGCAATCTCGTCAGCGCGCCAGCACCGCACCGCGTGTCCGTCGGGACGCGTTTCGAGCGACGGTCCCGGCTCGCGACGACACACGGCTTCGGCGTAACGGCAGCGCGGGCTGAAGGCGCATCCGTTCGGCGGATTGAGCGGATTGGGAAGGTCGCCCCCTGTCGTAGCTAACGGTGCATGGCGCAAGGGATCGGGGATGGCGGAGATCAGGGCTTGCGTATACGGGTGCGCCGGCCGTTCGAAGATCTCGCGCCAGTCGCCATTCTCCACGATGCGGCCGAGATACATCACGGCGACCCTGTCGCTCATGTGCTCGACGACGCCAAGGTCGTGGCTGATCATGATGTAGGAGAGACCGAGCGTTTCCTTCAATTCCAGCAGCAGATTGATGATCTGGGCGCGGATCGAGACATCGAGCGCCGAAACGGGCTCGTCGCAGATGACGATCCTGGGATTGAGGATCAGCGCACGCGCAATGCCGATACGCTGTCGCTGGCCACCCGAGAACTCATGCGGGTAGCGGTCGGCCTGTTCGGGCCGCAAGCCCACATGCCGCAGCATCTTCGCAACGCGATCCTCGATCTCGCTTGCGGCGGTCACGCCATGCACACGCAGGGGATCTTCAAGCGTGCGACGAACGGTCTGGCGCGGATTGAGTGAGGCGTAGGGATCCTGAAAGACCATTTGCACGATGCGGGCCAACGCCTTCCGATCGCCGGATGGCCTGTTCGTCACGACCTGCCCGTCCAACACAATGCGGCCGCGCGTCGGCGCCAGGAGACCAAGGATTGAAAGTGCGACCGTCGACTTGCCGGAGCCGGACTCACCGACGAGGCCGAGGCATTCGCCTCGCTTCAGCTTGAGATCGACACCGTCGACGGCGCGCAACAGCCGCCGGCCGCGGCCCAGCAAGCCGCCGCCCAGCGGAAAATGAACCGCGAGATCCTCGATGCTGAGAATGAGATCGTCGTCCGGCCTGGCCTCACCCAACATGTTTCGCGGTTCATGCATGGTGGTGACACCTGACGAAACCGCCAGGTCCCAGCCATGTCGTGTCCGGCGCGGCGGTCCGGCAAATATCGGTCGCCTGCGTGCAACGCGGATTGAACCTGCAGCCATCAGGGAAACTCGTGATAGCTGGGACGACGCCCGCGATCTCCTTGAGCCGCGTGCGGCCAAGCGCAGCGCGACTGCCCAGCCGCGGCAACGAGGCGACCAGGCCTTGCGTATAGGGGTGCGAGGGCGTTCGAAAAATATCGGCCGAGCCGCGCTCTTCGACGATGCGGCCGGCGTACATCACAGCAACGCGGCGACAGACATTGGCGACCAGGCCGAGATCGTGGCTGATCATCAGGATTGCCGTTCCTCTCTCGGCGCATAGATTCCGCATCAGCTCGATGATTTCGGCCTGCACGGTCACGTCGAGCGCGGTTGTCGGCTCGTCGGCGATCAGAAGATCCGGACCGCATGCGAGTGCGATGGCAATCATCACGCGCTGACGCATGCCGCCCGAAAGCTGGTGCGGATAATCCTTCACGCGCCGCTCGGGCGCGGGGACACGGACACTCGCCAGAGCCTCGACCGCCAGTTGATTGGCTTCCCGCCAGCTTTTGCCCTGGTGCAGCACGAACATCTCGGCGATCTGCCGGCCGACGGGCGAGACCGGGTTCAGCGCCGTCATCGGCTCCTGGAAGATCATGGCGATGCGATTGCCGCGCAGCGCCCGCTGACCGCCGGCGGAAAGCCGCTGGATCTCCCGCCCTTCAAATCGGATGACGCCGCCGCCGATCGACAAGGGCTGCCGCAACAGGCCGATCAGGCGAGAGCCGTAATGCTCTTGCCGCAGCCGGATTCGCCGACCAGGCCGAACGTCTCGCCGCGATCGATGCGGAACGAAATGCCCTCGGCCGCCGCCACGCGCCTCGATCCGTCGTTGAGATCGATACGCAAGTCCTCGACTTCAATCAACGGCGAGCCCGTCATGTCCGCCGGCTCCGCGATTGTGGATCGAGAATGTCGCGCAGGCCGTCGCCGAGCAGGTTGAGGCCGAGCACCGTCAGGAAGATGGCGAGGCCCGGAAAGACCGAGAGCCACGGCGCCGTGGTGATCTGGTCGCGGGCATCCGACAACATGCTGCCCCAGCTTGGGAAGGGCGGGCGGACGCCGAGGCCAAGGAATGACAATGCGGCTTCGGACAAGACCGCACTGCCCATGCCGAGCGTGCCGATGACGACGATCGGTCCGAGCATGTTCGGCAGGAGCTGCGTGATCATGATCCGCAAATCTCCGTAGCCGAGCACGGTTGCCGCCTGCACATAGCCCTGGCTCTTGAGCGACAGCGCCGACGCCCGCGCGATCCGGCACGTGAAGGACCAGTTGGTCAGCCCGAGTGCGATGAGCAGGCTGGTCAGGCCAGGGCCAAGCACCGCCATGATGGCAAGCGCGAAGATCAGCGAGGGGATCGCGAGCATCAGGTTGGTCAACCCGTTGACGAAATCGTCCCACCAGCCGCCCCAATAGCCGGCGCTCAGGCCCAGCCCGACGCCGATGACGCTGTTGATGAGCTGCGAGACGATGCCGACCGTCAGCGAGATACGGGCGCCGTACACGACGCGGGAATAGATGTCGCGGCCCTGGTCGTCGGTCCCGAACCACCAGGTCCAGCTCGGGGCTTCTTCCGCGTTCAGCAGGTTGGCGTCCAGGACAGGATCCGTGTGCGCCAGCCAGGGCGCGAGCAGGCCCACCAGGATCGCGAGCGCGAACAAAGCGCCGCCGATGATGAGATTGGCGCGGAGCTTCATGCGTATCTGATCCTGGGATCGATCACGCCGTAGAGCACGTCGATCAGCAAGTTGATTGCGAAAAAGAACAGCACCACCACGAGAATGGAGCCCTGGACGGCCGGAATGTCGCGCTGCAAGACACTGTCGACCAGCAGCGAGCCGATGCCTGGCCAGGAGAACAATTTCTCGACGACGACCGCCTGCCCCATCAACGCGCCGAACTGCAGCCCAACGGTCGTGAGAATGATGACAAGCGCGTTGCGCATCACATGCCACTTCACGACCCGGGCCTCGCTCATGCCCTTCGAGCGCGCGGTGCGGACAAAATCAGCCGTCATGATCTCGAGGACAGCGGCGCGCGTCGTCCGGGCCAGCAACGCCATCGGGGAGACGCCGAGTGTCACGGCCGGCAGGATCAGGTACTTGCCCCCTCCTTCGCCATAGCCAAAACTTGGCAACCAGCCGAGCTTCAGCGCGAACAGATACATCAGCAGGAGTCCAAGCCAGAATTTGGCCATTGAAAGACCCGACACCGCCACGACCATCGAGGCCGTGTCGACGATACTGCCCGGCCGCAGTGCAGCGATGAAGCCGAGCGGCACGCCGACTACGATCGCAAATGTCATGGCTGCAAATATCAGTTGCAGCGTCGGTCCCATCCGCTTTGCGATCATGGTCGTGACCGGCTCGCGGGTCCGGAACGACGTCCCGAAATCACCGGTCGCAAGCTTTGCGATGTAGGAGCCGAAACGCAGGTAGACGGGATCGTCGAGGCCGAGCTGCTTCTTCATGCGCAGCTCGACCTGCGGATCGCTATCGTCGCTCATGCTCGAGACGATGCTGCCTGGAACGACGCTGAACAGTACAAAGACCAGCAGCACGACAGCGAGAACGGTCGGGATGGTTTGCAGGACTCGGCGGATCAGGAAGGGGAGCATCAGCACTTTTCCTCTCTCCCTCCATCATTTGCTGCGATGGAGGGAGCGCGAGAGCGCGTGTCACTTCGCAGGCGAGGTCTCGTCGACCCAGAGGTCTTCGACGTTTTGATGGGTCAGCTCCGTCGCATTGAGCTGAATTCCCTTGAGCCACGGCTGCACCGCCATGACCGCCTTGTTATAGTTGAAGAACCAGACCGGCGCCTCGTCATAGAGCAGCGCATTGGCCTTTTGCAGCAGTTGGGTACGCTTTGCAGCGTCGTCGGTCTGCCCGGCCTCATCCATCATCTTGTCGAAGTCGGCATTCTTGAAGTTCATGTAGTTGCAGGCTGGCTGTGGCGTCGACGAGTGGAAGCATTTGAGGGCGGCCTGGGGATCCGGGCCGGTCGCCTGAGAATAGATAAAGGCCTGGTAATCGCCGCTGCGTATCACCTCCGCCAGCACCGCGGTCTCGACCTGCTTGACCTTCGCCTTGATGCCGACCTTGTCCAGCATCGGGATGACGGCCGACACGATCGGCAAGCCCCAGCTTTCATTCTGGCTGGTGGTCCATTCGAATTCGAAGCCTGAGGGATAACCCGCTTCAGTGAGCAGCTGCTTGGCCTTGGCGGGATCGAACGCGTACGGCTTCATGGCCTTGTCGTAGGCGGGAGAGGTCAGCGGCAACCAGCTGGTGGCACGATAGGCCTTGCCTTTGACGAGCTTGTTGATGATCAGGTCGGTATCGATCGCGTAGTTGATCGCCTGCCGGACGCGCTTGTCGGCGAACGGCTTGAACGAGGGATTCATCCCCATGTAACGCGTGAAGACCTCCGCGACTTCGACGATGGTGCCCTTGAGGCCGGAGTCGGCCTGATAGGCAACATACTGCGCGGGCCCGAGCACCGACGTGTCGATCTCCTTGTTGCGGAAGGCGACATCGCGTGCCGCGGCCTCGGCCATGATCGACACGATGACCTTGTCGGCATAGGGCTTGCCGGGCTTGTAGAACCGGTCCCACCGCTCCAGAACGATGCGCGATCCCGGCACGTGCTCGACGAATTTGAATGGGCCAAGACCGATCGGATTCTGGATGAAGCTCTCCTTGGCGGCCTCGTCGGCGGGATAGATCGAGGTCAGCGCGGTGAAGAAGTAGAAGCCCGGATCGACTTTCTCGGTCAGCTTCATTTCGAGAGTGAAATCGTCGATCTTCTTCAGGCCGGAGATTTCCTTGGCCTGCCCCTTCTCTACCGCGGCCGCGCCCTCGATCACACGGACAAAGCGGGCACCGGGAAAGGCTTTGGTGCCATCCATGATGCGGTTGTAGGACCAGATGACGTCGTCGGCCGTCATCTTGCGGCCATTGTGAAAATAGGCATCGTCGCGCAGCTTGAAGGTGTGAACGAGACCTCCGCCCGAGACAACGTCCTCCTTGGCAAGCTCCAGAACCGGCTTGCCTTCTGCGGAATTCCAGATGTAGAGCGACCGATGCAGGGCCTTGGCGTATATCTCGTCCTGGGCGCGCTGCGTCGTATGAATGTCCAGGCTGGTGAAGCTCGAGCCGTAGGGCGCGGTCATGCGGATGGTTCCACCCTTGCGCTGCGTCTGGGCCTCCGCCGTGGCGGCGAGCGCCAGTCCCAAACCAGCGACGATCGCCACTATCCTGAACATCATGTTCCCTCCGACAATGCAGGCGTGTCCCGATCAGAGAGTTGACCATTCACGGCATGTCGAATGCAAGCTCCTTGAATAGCGCACGCGCCCTCGCCAGTTGCGAACTGCGGGCGCCAGTCGCGCAATTTTCGCGCTGCACCAGCGCCGCTTGCGCAATCGTTCATCGGAATGGTGGTTCGAGGGCGTCAGCCCAAGCCCGACATCAGCACAATGGATGCGATGCGCAGGACACTGCTCGCAGCCAAATCTATTGCCTATTCGGATAGTTCGAGCGGCATCTATCTTTCAACAATAGGCTTCAAGAAGCTCGGCGTGGCTGACCAACTCTCCGGTAAGACGCGCAAGGTGCGGGGCCCCCTTCGGGCGAGCCCGTGGCCGAAGTCGTCGCCCGTGGGGAGGCGGAAATCGGTTTCCAGCAGGTCCCCGAACTGATCCACGTATCTGGCGTCGATTTCGTGGGCACAGTGCCGTCTGAGGCTCAACCTCCGACTCCTTTTGTCGGCGCATTGCCCAAAATTTCACAACATCCCGATGCCGGGATCGACCTTTTGAAATTCCTTTCCTCTGCAGACGCCGCAGCCGTCATCGCGAAAGCCGGATTGAAGCCATTGCCGTCGCGTTGAAGTTGGCTCGCCCGGCCATCACAGCTTGAGCTTCCGGGTGATCCGGAAAATTGATATACAGGCCTCAACTTGAGGTTAACTGGCGCATTTCGATCTAACGCGGGTAGACTCGTGATCGATTGGGTACGACGTCTTGCCAGCTCTAGCTCCGCCCTGACACGACGGCTCGCCCGGAGCGCTGTCAAGAAGCCACCCCTCAAGTACTTGATCATCTCCTATCTGGTGTTGCGAGACGATCCTCCACAAGAATGGCATCGCAAAGTAAAAATCTATCGGTTTGCTTTTTGGGCCGTAGCACTTACCGCTGCGTTGGGCGCTCTTGATCCAAGAGGTTCAGCAGCATCCTGGACTGACGGATTCAAGTCGCTCTCGCCGGAACAAACCGATCAATTCATCCAAATCTTCGATCTTCGTGACGTAATGCAATACGATTCGTTTGCAAGCCGTCCTGGATATGTTCTGCGCTATGAAGATGCCATCGCGGAAATTCTGCTTCCTGGAAGCTCTTCCGCGGCAAAAAAAAATTCGACCCAAGGCAGGCTCGATCGACCCCTACCAAATTGGGGCTTACCTCGCGACGCAGAATGCTTCGCTTGGCAACGCCTTCATTGATGCGGTCGAACGCGATACCCGGACACAAAGCCTGTCAATCAAGCTGATTAATTTTGCCTCTCCGTTCATATTTCTCTTGGGTTTCCTCGTCGTGCATGGCCTTGTGGCTCCGAAGGGAGTGCCTCTCAAGGCAACGGCGCGACCATATCTCCTGGTCACGGGAGCGGCGGCCGCCCTCGTCTGGGGACCGTTCTGGTTCGGAATGGGCCTGGTGCATTACCTTCTTTCAACCGGTTCGGTTGCACTTCTTTACTTAGAACTAGCCTTGGGATGTTTCCTGCTACTGTTAATAGCCAAGAGGCAGTACGCCTATCTGGCGGTCGTGTACGAGAGATCGAAGACGCGCATCTATTCGGCGATTTTATTGTCCTATCTTGTCGTATACGTCGCGACGGTGCTGGTTGCGAATGGGCTGACCGAAGTCGTTCAAAGATTTTACTAGAGGCTTTCCACGATCAGTACCGCTCGCTTTGCCTTCGGCGCTGTCTCCGGGAAGCGCGGCCGAAAGTCGAGAAGACGATCGTGGTCATCAAGAAGCAGCCATAGGCGGCCAGCGCACCTAGTCTAGTGCGTCGATGAAATTCCGCTAAAGGTACGAATGTCCGCTCGTGTCCCCCACAGCGGACAATGCTCCGGCCTTCCGATGCGCACAGGTGGAAACTGCAAGAAAGTCGTGGACGACGCGCCTCGTACGCCGACCTAGCTTGGGTCAGTCCACGTGCGCCAGTGGGTCGGCTCGATGTCGGCGTGCCGTTGACCCGAGCGATCGACCCAATTGGTCCCGTCCTTGTGACAGGGATAAGGAATTGCATGGACAATACCGTCGAAATCCAATGCGCAGATTTCGAGATCTCGGTCACGCGGAGCTATCGAGGTGGGCTGCCATCCGGCTGTAGCTGCGTGCATGATCACCCTCCGCCAAGTACAGAAAGGCGAGCCACCATCCCTTTTGCGTGATCGCGAGCGGCAGTTGGCTGTGCCATTCCGCGGTAGGACTGGCCTACCTGTTTCCGGTCGTGTCTAGATTATAGAACCCAGACGTAACGTCGAGTGTGAACTGGATCGCATTTCCGCCGCCATAGCGTCGATCCAGGTGCCCCTTTTGTCGCACTGAGGCATTTCGAGGGCACGAGAGGTGGATCAAGTACTCGACTGCAACCACTCCGAGAAGGCCCGGATGGTTTTCTTGCGCGGATGGCTCGGCTTGCTCACCACATGGAAGCTATAGCCGGACAAGCTCAACTTGAACGCCTTCACCAGCGTGCCGGCGGCGAGCTCGTTTGCCACAAGCACATCACTGAAAATCCCGACTCCCTGCCCGGCGATCACCGCCTCGATGGCGTGCAGTTCCTCGTGGAAACTCAGGTGCTGCATGTCCTTGAATTCGGGCACTTCACGCCATCTGCGCTGCGCCGCGGCAAGCCATCTCTGCCATGTGGGCGGCTCACGATCGGCCGGTGACCAATAGGAGTGGATCAGAACGTGGTTTGCAAGATCGACCGGTCTCTTCAGGCGTCCCGCTGAAAGCAGGCGCGGACTGCAGACCGGCCAGAATGTATCGCTGAAGAGATCATCGACGATCCCGTCTGTCGGCAGTACCCGGCTGGTTGCGTAACGAATGGCGACATCGCCATCTCCGGCCTGCAGATCGAGCACTGTGTCCGTGCCAATGATCTCCAGCGGCACATCAGGATGCAACTTTCGCCACACGGGCAGACGGGGCACGAGCCAGCGGCTGGCGAAAGCGTTGGTTGTCGTCACCCGAAGCGGCTGCTGGTCGCGCTCCTGCTTGACGGCCGCAATTGCAGCGGCAAACATCTCAAGCCCGCCCCGAATGGCGGGGAATAGCTCCGCTCCGGCAGCGGTCAGCGAAAGAGGCCGCGGCCTGCGGCGGAACAGAGCGCGACCACAATACTGCTCGAGCAACCCGATCTGGTGGCTGATCGCAGTCGGCGTCACGCCGAGTTCTTCCGCTGCCTTTTTGAAGCTCAGATGGCGGGCGGCAGCTTCAAAAGCGCGAAGTTCGCTCAGGGGCGGCAGCTTGTGCATGCGGCCAGTCTAGGTGAAATTAATTCATCGTCACCTGAATTCTTCGGATTTGCCCCGAGCCAGCCCGCGATTGAGGATTGGCGGGTCGAACCGGGGAGACCTTGTCATGTCGTCCATCGCATCTGTCGCCAGCGCCGCCGCCGACCTTAGCGCCTCTTTTGGGGGACAGCTCCTCAAACCAACGGACGAGGGCTTTGAGGAGGCGAGAAAAGTCCACAACGGGCTGGTCGACAAACGACCGGCGTTGATTGCCCGATGCCGCAGTGTGGCCGACGTCGTGGACGCCGTCGCTCTTGCGACCAAGCTCGGCCTCGAGGTCGCGGTTCGTGGCGGCGGCCATAATGTGGCAGGACGCGCGACCATTGACGGCGGGATCATGATCGACCTGTCACCAATGAAAGGCGTCCACGTCGATGCTGCCCGCAAGACCGTACGGGCGCAGGGCGGGGTCACATGGGGCGAGGTCAATCGCGAGACGCAACTTCACGGACTTGCGGTCACCGGCGGCGTGGTCTCGACCACCGGGATCGCCGGACTGACCCTCGGCGGGGGACTGGGCTGGCTGATGGGCAAGTACGGCCTGGCACTGGACAATTTGCGGGCTGTCGAACTCGTCACCGCCGAAGGCAAGGTCTTGCGGGCCAGCAAGCAAGAGGAGCCCGATCTGTTCTGGGCCATTCGCGGCGGCGGCGGAAACTTCGGGATCGCAACCAGCCTCGAATACGACCTCCATCCAGTAGGGCCAATCATTACCGGCGGCCCAATCGTCCACCCCATCGAACGCTCCCGCGACCTGCTCGAATTCTTCCGGGCCAGTACGCAATCGTTAGCGGACGAGCACACGCTGTTCGCGACCCTGACGCATGCCCCCGACGGGTCCGGCACGGAGGTCGCTGCTCTTGTCACCTGTCACTGCGGCCCAGCGACGGATGCCGAACGAGCCGTACGGCCGCTGAAGCAGTTCGGGGCTCCGATCATGGACGCAGTCGGGCCGATGCCCTATTGCCAGCTCAACAGCATGCTCGACGCCAACTACCCCAGGGGCGCCCTCAACTACTGGAAATCGAACTTCCTCACGGAGCTGAGCGATGCTGCGATTGCGACCATGATCGAATGTTTCGCGCGCTGCCCGACTCCCATGGGCCAGCTGCTTCTTGAACACATCCACGGCGCGGCGGCCCGTGTTGGTCCAGGGGATACGGCATTTCCGCATCGGCGAGATGGCTACAACTTCCTGATACTCGCGCAATGGATGCAGCCTGGCGACACCAGCCGCTGCATCTCGTGGGCACGCGAAACCCACGAAAGCATGCGGCCCTTCTTCGCCTCCGGCCGGTATGTCAATTATCTCGATGACGACGAGGCGGGCGATCCTGTCGCTGCCGCGTATGGGCCGAACTACCGGCGTCTGCAGCGGATCAAGGCGAAATACGATCCGACGAACTTCTTTCGCATGAACCAGAACATCCGGCCGCTGGCCTGATCACCAGGTCATGCTGTCGTTGGTCCGGCATACCGATCCCGCAGGAGGACTCGAACATGGCTATCGTGTGCCGACCCGCTTGCATGGACGACTTGACGCGGGCCGATGAGCTCGTGGTCGCCAGCATCAATGAACTCACTGAACGGCGGGGCTTCGGAAAGATCGCATCCTCTCACCCTCCGAATTTTCAGGCCTTCTCGCTAAGGGACGATACCGAAGGTCTATGGGTAGCCGATGACGACGGAGAAGTTATCGGCTTCGCGTGGAGTTGGGTTTGCGGCGAACTTTGGTTTCTGGCACAGCTGTTCGTGGCACCTGACCGCCAGAGCGACGGCATCGGAAATCAACTTATCAGCAAGACGTTCGCTCACGCAGAAGCGCGCGGAGCATCCATCAAGGCGCTGATCACTTTCACGTTCAACAACGTGTCCCAGGGGCTCTACATCCGCCACGGACTATTCCCGCGCTTTCCGATCTACATGGTCAGCGCGCCTCGTGACTGCCTGGCGCCCCGATTGGCTGAGCCGCGGCTCCGTCTTGAATCTCTCACGGCCAAGACAGCCAGGTTCGACGAGCTGGCGCTCATGGATATCAGTGCCGTCGGCGTTTCCAGAGAGAAGCATCACCGATATCTCCTTGGCGACGGCACGACGAGCGGGTTCACCATCCACGCCGGCAGCGAGTGCGTAGGGTATGTCTATATCTCCGGAGGACACATTGGCCCGCTTGCAGTCCGTCGGCCGGATCTCGTGGGTCCAGCTTTCGCCAGTGCGTTGTCGTTTGCGGCACGGAGCAATTCTCCAAACATCTCGGCTTTCGTGCCGGGCGCGAGCGAGCCAGCGCTCAAGGCGGCGATGAACCACGGGATGCATCTAACGCTCCCGATGTTGCTGATGTCGAACCGGCAATTCGGAGATTGGGCCAGCTACCTCCCGCGAAATCCCGGATTCATGTAGCTCAATCCAGATGAGTTGAAGGGCAACGTCGTGGGGTAACCGCGCAATGACGGGGCGCGAAGACGCGCTCCTCACCATGAGGGTTGGTCAGTTGGATAATTCCGGCTGCCAGTCCCGCAACTTTCGCGCGGCAATCGTAACGTCGGCAATCGCCGGGAACGATCCCGTCTCCATCATCATCGCGCGCGCCAGCCGCACGGCGCGGGCTTCGCTGATCGCTCGCTTCCGCGGGTCTTCGATCAGTTCGAAATCGATGTTGTGGGCGAGGCCGAAGATACGGCGGATGGTTTTTGCCGCGGCAAAGCCGACCGTGTCGGCGAACAGCCGCCGCATGTAGGCTTGTCGCTCGGCCTCCAGGCGTGCGGCGCCCTTCTCGCCGGCGAAGAGCGAGACGGGATAGGCATCGCCAGCGGCTTCTGCACGCCAGAGATCGAGGAATTTTCGCGCGAACCCGTTCCAGACCTTATCGACGGTGTCCAGCACCCAGCCCTCGAACGCGCGGCGCTCGCCCGGCGATCGCTCGTGACCGGCGGAGGCGAAATAGGCCATCAGCAAATTGGCCAGCACTGCGCCAACGTCGAACCCCATCGGGCCATAGAACGCGAATTCGGGATCGATCACCCGCGTCTGGCTATCCGTGACCATGATCGAGCCGGTGTGGAGGTCGCCATGGAGCAGCGCTTCGGGGCTTGCCATGAACTTCAGCTTCAGCCGGGAGATCGCGACATGCAGCTCCATGTCGTCGCGCAGGGCTGCCGCCAGCCCATCGAGGTAGGGCGCGGTCCAGCGGTTCTGCTCGGCGATGCGATAGGGATCGGTGAAGATCAAATCCTCGGTGATCTTGCACAGCGCATGGTTGCCGGCGAAAGCCGCGATGCCTTCCTTCTTGTCCGCGGCGGTGAGCGCGAGGTCGGAGGTGAAGAACAGCGTCCGCGCCATGAAGGTGGTGATGTCGTCGACGAAACGCGGATATTGCGCACCCGCGACAAGCCCCTTGCGCATGATGATATGGGGCTCGAGGAGCTCCATCACCGTCAGCGCCAGCGTCTCGTTGTGATGCAGCAGCGCCGGCACGAGGCCCGGCGCGAGCTGGGCCTGCCGGGACAGAGCGAGATATTCGTAATGGGCCCGCGACAGCGGCAGCGGCCAGCTCTCGCCGACGAGACGGACGTAAGGCAGCGCCTGCTTCACGGCGATGCCGCCGCGCGCCCCCTTCACGATGAAGACGAGATTGAGGTTGCCGTCGCCGACCTCGGTGATCGCCCAGGAGGCCGGCTCGCCGCCGAGAATCGCCTTGAGGTCCGGCAGACCCGCGAGATAGTCCCGCAAGGCCGCCTCCTGCAGAATCCGGTAATCCCCCTGCCCCTGCGTCATGACGATCCCACCCCATGCTAAAGCGCGATGAGATCGCGCTTTAGATTGTTATTTGAGCATGATCTTCTCGGAAAACCGCTTCGCACTTTTCCGGATCATGCTCTTGGCAGGGCCGGATCGTTACTCCCGCTCCAGGAAGCTCGAGCCGATCTCGGCCTTTCTTTTGATGGGATCGTAATCACAATAGACGCTGTCCGCCACCAGCGTGTAGCTGGCGCTGACCGTGTATTTGTCGAGCTTCACCGAGTTCAGGCCGATGACCGAGGTGCTCTTGCCCCCGTTCCACTTGAATGGCGTCGAACTCTGCGCCCGCTCGCAGGCCGCGACCGCCTCATTGAAGACATAGCCCTCGACGAACGCCTTCAGCGTCCGCACCTGCACGGCCATCCGCCATTCGACATACCCGATGGCACCGAGACCGGCCACGATCAGCACCAGAAGCGCAACGACGATCCTTTGAAAAGTCATTCGTCCCCCCGAACAACGACCCAACCGAAAAGCTGTAGCAAGAACTCCTAGAACGGCATTCCCATCAGTTTCGACAAGCGTTCGATCGAAAGATAGCCGGCGTTATAGGCGGCCATTCCGATCCCGAAAATAATCGCCGAGATGATCGTGGTCCAGATCAGCTTGCGGCCCATCCGCGTCAGGATCGGCGCGCCGGGGTCGGTGCCTGGGGCACCCACGCCATCCTCGTGCTGGCTGCGCACGCCGAACGGCAGCGTCAGAAACAGCGCCACCCACCAGATGACGAAGTAGATCGCGAGCGCGGTTGATATCTGGACGGCCATGGGGCGGCCTTACGCCTGCTCGATCTCGACAAGCGCCCCGGAGAAATCCTTCGGGTGCAGGAACAGCACCGGCTTGCCGTGGGCGCCGATCTTCGGCACGCCGTCGCCGAGCACCCGCGCGCCCTCCTTCACCAGCGTGTCGCGCGAGGCGATGATGTCGACGACCTCGTAGCAGACGTGGTGGATGCCGCCGTCGGCATTACGCTCGAGGAATTTCGCGATCGGCGATCCCTCGCCATAGGGCTCGATGAACTCGATCTTGGTATTGGGCAGCGTCACGAACACGGTGGTGACGCCATGCTCCGGCAGCGCGACGGCCTCCGAGATCTGCGCTCCGAACGCCGCGCCGTAGATCTTGGCGGCCTTGATGGCGTCCTTGGTCGCGATCGCGACATGGTTGAGCCGGCCCAGCATGTTTCTCTCCCTCAGAGCATGATCCGGAAATGCGGTGAAGCGGCTTTCCGAAGAGATCATACTTTAACACTCAGACTGTCAGCACGTGTACCAGACAGAGGGGCTTTTTGCCCCAATGTTCGTTGATCACGGCCCGGACGGCGCGCCGCACCGACTCGCCCAAGGCGTCCGGATCGCGGCGGCGCGCCTTTGGCAACCCCTCGATCGTGGACATCACGGCGTCGAAGACAAGGTCGTCGAAGGTCTCGCCCGCTTTGTTCTTTTCGGGGATGCCGACGAGATCGACCTCGGGATCGTCAGCAAGTTCGCCCTGCGCGGTCATGGCGACGGCGACGAAAACGCAGCCGGAGAACGCCATCCGCCGCCGCTCGACCACGGCGCGGGACTTGGAGTCCTCCAAAATCGTTCCGTCCTTATAGAGGCGGCCCGAAGGTATCTCACCGACGATTCCGGGATCGCCGGGGCCGAGCTTGACGAGGTCGCCGTTGCGGCAGACCAGCACGCGGGGGCACGCCGGCGGCGCGCGCGAGCTTGGCGTGCTCGTGCAGGTGCAGGGCCTCGCCGTGCACCGGGATCAGGAGCTGCGGTTTGGTCCAGGCGATCAGGTCGCGCAACTCGTCGCGGCGGGGATGGCCGGAGACGTGGACCAGATGGTCGCGGTCGGTGATGATCTCGACACCCTGCAGGACCAGATTGTTCATGATCGAGCCGACGGCCTTCTCGTTGCCGGGAATGGTCCGCGAGGAGAAGATCACGCTGTCGCCGCGGTTGAGCGTGATCTCGGGATGGTCGTCATTGGCGATGCGCGCCAGCGCGGCGCGCGGCTCGCCCTGGCTGCCGGTGCATAACGCCAGCACCTTGTCCTGCGGAAGATGGCCGTACACCTCGGGCGAGCGGAAATTCTGGACGCCATCGAGATAGCCGGTCTCACGCGCGACCTGCACCACGCGCTCCATGGCGCGGCCGACCACGACGACCTCGCGGTCGGCGGCCCTGGCGGCGTCGGCCACAGCCTTGATGCGGGCGACGTTGGAGGCGAAGGTCGTCACCGCGACGCGGCCCTTGGCTGATTTGACCAAGTCGATGATGGTCCTGGCGACCTCCGCTTCCGACGGTGAGCGGCCATCGCGCACGGCGTTGGTGGAATCGCCGATCAGCGCGAGCAGGCCCTCCTCGCCCAGTTCGCGCAGCCGCTTCTCGTCGGTCGGGCTCCCCAGGGTCGGGGTCGGGTCGATCTTCCAGTCGCCGGTGTGCAGCACCGTGCCGGCCTCGGTGTGGATCGCCAGCGCGTGCGCTTCCGGGATCGAATGCGCGACGGGAATGAACTCGACGTTGAACGGGCCGACATCGACGCGGCCGCCGGACGGGACCACCGTGACCGGGATATCAGGCGCATTACGCTCGGCGGCGCATTTGGCCTCGAACAGTGCGGCGCTGAACTGGGTCGCATAGATCGGGCATTTCAGCTTCGGCCAGAGGTCGATGATGGCGCCGAAATGGTCCTCATGGGCGTGGGTCAGCACCAGGCCCATCAGGTTCTTGCGTTCCTTCTCCAGGAAGCTGATGTCGGGCATGATCAGGTCGATGCCCGGCAGATGCTCCTCGTCGCCGAAGGAGACACCGAGGTCGACCGCGAGCCAGGCGCGTTGTTGGCGGTTGCCGAGGCCGTAGACCGACAGGTTCATGCCGATCTCGCCGACGCCGCCGAGCGGCGCAAAGACCAGTTCGTCGGGCCTCGCCATCAGGCAGCTCCCACGGAGGCGGCCGAGCCGAAGAACACCTCGCCCGCGGCCACGGGCACACGCCGGCCCTCCGCGGTGCGTACGATCAGGCAGCCGGTGTCGTCGATGGTGTCAAAAATGCCTTCCAACGTCATCGTTCCCGTGTTGATTGCGACCCGCTCGCCGAGGCCGGCGGCGCGCTCCAGCCACAGCTTGCGGATCTCGGCAAAGCCGCGGCCATTGTCCCAGATGCCGCGGAATTCGACCCAGGCGTCGGACAATGCCAGGAACAGCTCCTCGGCGCTGATCTGGACGCCGAGCGCTGCGAGCGACACCGCGGGCGTCGGGGTGCCTTCCGGCGCTGCCACGACGTTGGTCCCCATGCCTGCGACGACGGCGAGGCGGTCGCCGACAACTTCAGCCTCGAGGGCGATGCCGACGAGCTTCTTGCCTCCGGCGAGCACGTCGTTCGGCCATTTCAAGGCGTAGCGGGGGCGGTCCGGGCCAAGGCGCAGCGCGGCTTCCAGGCTGACCTTCTCCAGCGCCGCCTCCTCCGCAAGGCCGGCCGCAAAGCCAAGCGTCGCGGCGACGGCGGGGGCGACGTCCAGGACTTCAAGAACGCTGGCTGCCAGATTGCCGCGCGGCGCGATCCAGGCGCGCTGGCGGCGACCGCGGCCGGCGGTCTGCTCGGATGTGACGAACCACATCGGGCCGCGTTCGCCGCGCCTGGCATGTTCGATCGCGTCGGTATTGGTCGAGCCGGTCCGTTCGAAAGCCGCGAGCCGATGGCCCGCGGACAATGCGCGAGGACCGAGCGCGAACCCCATCCTAGAACAGCGACTTTGCCGCGGCGGAGGCGACGCTCACCACCGGGCCCGCGAACAATGCAAACAGGATGTTGAACAGGCCCGCGACCGCCAGCACCGTCCGCACCTCGAAACGCACCGGGTCGACCTTGCCGGCCGGCTCGTCGAAGTACATCGTCTTGACGATGGCGAGGTAGTAGTAAGCGCCCACCACGCTGGTCAGCACGCCGATGACGGCAAGCGTGAACAGATTGGCCTTGATGGCGGCGACGAAGACGTACCACTTGGCGAAGAAGCCGGCGAGCGGCGGGATGCCTGCGAGCGAGAACAGCAGCATCGCGAACATGAAGGCGAGCAGCGGGTTGGTCCGCGACAGGCCGGCGAAATCGCTGATCTGCTCCACGGCCTGGCCGTTGCGCTTCATGGCGAGGATGACCGAGAACGAACCGAGCGTCATCGCGACATAGATCACGATGTACATCAGCACGCCCTGCGCGCCCTCGACCGTGCCAGAGGCAAGGCCGACCAGCGCGAAGCCCATGTGGCCGATCGAGGAATAGGCCATCAGGCGCTTGATGTTGGTCTGACCGATCGCGGCGAAGGAGCCGAGCGCCATCGAGGCGATCGCCACGAACACCAGGATCTGCTGCCACTGCGTGACGATGCCCGGGAATGCGGTGAGCGTGACGCGGGTGAAGACGGCGAGCGCGGCCACCTTCGGTGCCGAGGCGAAGAAGGTGGTCACCGGCGTCGGAGCGCCCTCGTACACGTCCGGCGTCCACATGTGGAACGGCACGGCCGAGACCTTGAAGCACAGGCCGGCGAGCAGGAAGACAAGACCGAACACCAGGCCGACATTCGAGACCGTCGCGACCGACGCGATGCCCGTGAAGCTGACCGTGCCGGTGAAGCCATAGACCAGCGAGGCGCCGTACAGCAGCATGCCCGATGACAGCGCGCCGAGCACGAAGTATTTCAGGCCGGCTTCGTTCGACTTGGTGTCGTCACGGTTCGAGGCCGCCACGACATAGAGCGCAAGCGACATCAGCTCAAGGCCGAGATAGAGCGAGATCAGGTCGCCGGCCGAGATCAGCACCATCATGCCGAGCGTCGAGAGCAGCACCAGGATCGCGTATTCGAAGATGCGCCGCGAGGGGTCGGACAGGAACTCGGTCGACAGAACCAGCGTCACCGCCGAGCCGATCAGGGTCAGGATCTTCATGAAGCGCGCAAAATCGTCGACGATGAAGCTGCCGCCGAAGGTCACCTGCTTGCCCGCGGGCTGCATGTACACGAGCGCGCCGACCACGATCAGCAGCACGACGGCAAGCGACGTGACCGTCCTTGTGGTCCCCTGCCCGCGGTAGGCCCCCAGCATCAAGAGCGCCATGGCGCCGATCGCGAGCACGATCTCGGGCAGCACTGGCGCCAGTTGATAACCTGCAGTCTCAAAGCTCATGGCAATATCCTGACCTGCCCGATCACTGGAGCAGTGCGGCGGCCTTCACGGCCGTCACAGCGGTGTTGTAATTGTTGACGAGTTGCTGGACCGAGGCGGCCGACATGTCGAGCACCGGCTTCGGATAGAAGCCGAACAGGATCGTCAGCGCGATCAGCGGGAACAGCGTCACGCATTCGCGCAAGGTGAGATCCTTGACGCTCATCAGCGAAGGCTTGACCAGCGCCCCGAACACGACCTTGCGATAGAGCCAGAGCGCATAGCAGGCCGACAGGATCACGCCGAAGGAGGCGAAGAACGCGGTCGGGATCGAGACCTTGAAGGTGCCGACCAGCGTCATGAACTCGCCGACGAAACCGCTCGTGCCGGGCAGACCGACATTGGCCATGGTGAAGACCATGAAGGTCAGCGCGTAGAGCGGCATCCGGTTGACGAGGCCGCCATAGGCCGCGATCTCGCGGGTGTGCATGCGGTCGTAGACGACGCCGACGCAGAGGAACAGCGCGCCGGAGACGATGCCGTGCGAGATCATCTGGAACACGCCGCCGGCAACGCCCTGCATGGTGCCGGCGAAGATGCCCATGGTGACGAAGCCCATATGCGCGACCGAGGAGTACGCGATCAGCTTCTTCATGTCCTCCTGCATCAGGGCCACCAGCGAGGTGTAGATGATGGCGATGGTCGAGAGCGTGAAGATCAGCGGCGCGAAGTCATGCGAGGCCAGCGGGAACATCGGCAGCGAGAAGCGCAGGAAGCCGTAGCCGCCCATCTTCAGCAGGATCGCGGCGAGGATCACCGAGCCCGCCGTCGGCGCCTCGACGTGCGCGTCGGGCAGCCAGGTGTGCACCGGCCACATCGGCATCTTCACCGCGAAGGAGGCGAAGAAGGCGAGCCAGGCCCAGGTCTGCAACGACCGCGGCACGGCGGTGTGCATCAGGGTCGGGATGTCGGTGGTGCCGCCGTTCCAGTACAGCGCCATGATGGCGAGCAGCATCAGGACCGAGCCGAGCAGCGTGTAGAGGAAGAACTTGAACGACGCATAGACCCGACGCGGACCGCCCCAGACGCCGATGATCAGGAACATCGGTATCAGGCCGCCTTCGAAGAACAGGTAGAACAGCAAGAGATCGAGCGCCGAGAAGGTGCCGATCATCAGCGTTTCCAGGATCAGGAACGCCATCATGTACTCGCGCACCCGGCTCTGGATCGCCGTCCAGCTCGCGATGATGCAGAACGGCATCAGGGCGGTGGTCAGGATCACGAAGGGCAGCGAGATGCCGTCCACACCCATGTGATAGGTGATGCCGGTGGCGAGCCAGTTCGCCTTCTCGACGAACTGGAAGTCGGCGACCGTGGGATCGAAGCGCATGACCAGGATCACCGACACCGCGAAGGTGATCAGCGTGGTCCAGAGCGCGATCCAGCGCGAATTGCGCTTGGCCGCCTCATCATCGCCGCGGCTGAGATAGACGATCAGCGCGCCGACCAGCGGCAGGAACGTCGTGACCGAAAGGATGGGCCAGGTTGTCATTTACTGGCCTCCAAAGCCGAACATGAACCAGGTGATCAGGCCAGCGGCGCCGATCAGCATGGCGAATGCATAGTGATAGAGATAGCCGGTCTGGATCTTCACGACATTGCGGGTGATGTCCAGGACGCGCGCGGAAACGCCGTCGGGCCCGAAGCCGTCGATGATGAAGCCGTCGCCCTTCTTCCAGAGCTGATAGCCAATCCACTTCGCCGGGCGGACGAAGATGACGTCGTAGAGCTCGTCGAAGTACCATTTGTTGAGCAGGAACTGGTACAGCATCGGCTGCGTTTTCGCGAGCTCGACCGGCAGGTAAGGCCGGCGGATGTAGAACAGGTACGACACGAGGAAGCCCAGCACCATCATCACCGTCGGCAGGAAGGCGATGGTCTCGGGGATGTGGTGCATCTCCTCGATGATGTGCGGATTCATCTTCACGGACTCGCGGAAGAACTCCTCGACGCCGTGACCGGCGAACAGCTCCTTGAACGGGAAGCCCGCGACGATCGAGCCGACCGCGAGCACGCCGATCGGGATCAGAATCCAGAGCGGCGCTTCATGCGCGGCCTCGTAGTGATGCTCGTCATGCGGCTCGCCGTGGAAGGTCTTGAAGATCAGGCGCCAGGAGTAGAACGAGGTCAGGCCGGCGGCGACGACCGTCATCAGGAAGCCGTACACCGCGAACGGATTGTGCGAGGCGTAGGCGGACTCGATGATCGCGTCCTTGGAGAAATAGCCGGCGGTAAGCGGGAAGCCGGTCAGCGCCAGCGTGCCGACCACCATCACCACGTAGGTGTAGGGGATCTTGCGCCAGAGGCCGCCCATGTTGCGGATGTCCTGCTCGTGGTGCATCGCGTAGATCACCGAGCCGGAGCCCAAGAACAACAGCGCCTTGAAGAAGGCGTGCGTGAACAGGTGGAACATGCCGACCGAATAGGCCCCTGCTCCCATCGCGACGAACATGTAGCCGAGCTGCGAACAGGTCGAGTACGCGACGATGCGCTTGATGTCGTTCTGGACGAGGCCGACGGTCGCGGCGAAGAACGCGGTGGTGGCGCCGAAGAACATCACGACGGCCTGGGCGGTCGGGGCGAGTTCGAACAGCGGCGACAGGCGCGCCACCATGAAGACGCCCGCGGTCACCATGGTCGCGGCGTGGATCAGCGCGGAGACCGGGGTCGGGCCTTCCATCGCGTCCGGCAACCAGGTGTGCAGCAGGAACTGCGCCGACTTGCCCATCGCGCCCATGAACAACAGGAGGCAGGTCAGTGTCAGCGCGTCGGCGTGCCAGCCGAGGAAGTTGACGGTCTTGCCGGTGAGGCCGGGCGCGGCGTGGAAGATCGTCTCGAAATCGGTCGAGCCGACGAGTGCGAAGATCGCGAAGATGCCGAGCGCGAAGCCGAAGTCGCCGACACGGTTGACCACGAAAGCCTTGATCGCCGCCGCGTTCGCCGACGGCTTCTGGTACCAGAATCCGATCAGGAGGTAGCTGGCCAGACCCACGCCTTCCCAGCCGAAGAACAGCTGCACCAAATTGTCCGCAGTCACCAGCATCAGCATGGCGAAGGTGAACAGCGAGAGATAGCCGAAGAAACGCGGCCGGTACGGGTCCTCGTCCATGTAACCGATGGAATAGAGGTGCACGAGCGAGGACACGGTCGTCACGACAACCAGCATCACGGCGGTGAGCGTGTCCACCCGCAGCGCCCACCAGACCTGGAGGTCGCCGGAGAATATCCAGGGCATGACCTGGATCCGGGCATCGTGGTGCATGAAGCCGACATCGACCAGCGTCATCCAGGACAACGCCGCCGACACGAAGAGGAGCGCGGTGGTGATCAGCTCGGCGCCGCGCGAGCCAGCCGCCGCCGGCTCGACCGGGCCGTGGCCGTGGTCGTCATGAGCGTGATCGTCGTGACCATCGCCGTCATGGGCGGCCGAGGCGTGAGCATCGCCGTGACCGTGGTCGTCGTGATGCTCGACCGTGTCGCCTGAGGGGTTGCGGCCGTGTGCGCCGACGATCGCGATCAGGCCGGCGAGAATGGCGCCCAGCAGAGGCAGAAATACAATTGCCTGAACCATGACTGAGCTCAGCCCTTCATCAGATTGACGTCCTCAACCGCGATCGAGCCGCGGTTGCGGAAATAGACCACCAGGATGGCGAGACCGATTGCGGCTTCTGCGGCCGCAACGGTCAGCACCAGCAGCGCGAAGACCTGGCCGACGATGTCGCCGAGGAAGGTCGAGAACGCCACGAGGTTGATGTTGACCGAGAGCAGGATCAGCTCGATCGACATCAGGATGACGATGATGTTCTTGCGGTTCAGGAAGATACCGAGAATCCCGAGCGTGAACAGGATCGCGCCGACGGCAAGATAGTGTCCGATCCCGATCGTCATTTCACCCACTCCGCCGCATCGGCATCCGAGAGCCCCTGCCCCGGCGCCACCTTGCGCATCGCCATCGCCATTTCGGGCGTGCGTGCGTTCTGAACGTTGATGTCCTGCCGCTTCACGCTCGCCTTGTGCCGCAGCGTCAGCACGATGGCGCCGATCATGGCGACCAGCAGCACCATGCCGGCGAGCTGGAAGTAGTGGATGTACTTCGTATAGAGCACGAGCCCGAGCGCCTCGGTGTTGCTGACATTGGTCGGGATCGGCGCCGTGATGGTCTTGGCGACGCCGGGGTTGATGACCCAGAAGCCGACGGTGAGCAGCAGCTCGAACAGGAAGATGCCCCCGATCACGAGGCCGACCGGCAGGTACTCGATGAAGCCTTCGCGCAGCTCGAGGAAGTCGACGTCGAGCATCATGATCACGAACAGGAACAGCACCGCGACTGCGCCGACATACACGACGATCAGGATCATCGCCAGGAATTCGGCGCCCATCAGCACGAACAGGCCGGAGGCGTTGACGAACGCCAGGATCAGGTACAGCACGGAGTGCACGGGATTGCGCGAGACAATCACCATCACCGCCGAGGCGACGCAGATGCCGGCGAACAGATAGAAGAAAAGCGCGGGAAGGATCATGCCCTCACCTCACCGGTACGGCGCGTCGAGCTCGATCGCTTTCGCGATCTCGCGTTCCCAGCGATCGCCGTTGGCGAGCAGCTTGGCCTTGTCATAGAACAGTTCCTCGCGGGTCTCGGTCGCGAACTCGAAGTTCGGACCTTCGACGATGGCGTCGACCGGACAGGCCTCCTGGCAGAGGCCGCAATAGATGCACTTCACCATGTCGATGTCGTAACGCACGGTGCGGCGGGTGCCGTCGTTGCGGCGCGGGCCGGCCTCGATGGTGATGGCCTGCGCCGGGCAGATCGCCTCGCACAGCTTGCAGGCGATGCAGCGCTCTTCGCCGTTCGGATAGCGGCGCAGCGCGTGCTCGCCGCGGAAGCGCGGTGAGATCGGCCCCTTCTCGAACGGATAGTTCAGCGTCGGCTTCGGCTGGAAGAAATAACGCATGGCGAGGAAGAACGCCGAGACGAATTCCGACAGCAGAAGCGAGCGTGCAGTGGCGTTGATGTTGATACCCATGACGGCCCTCACTTCGGCGCGATGCCGGCGAAATGCAGCACGCCGGCCACCACGATCACCATCGCCAGCGACAGCGGCAGGAACACCTTCCAGCCGAGGCGCATCAGTTGATCGTAGCGGTAGCGCGGCACGATCGCCTTCGCCATCGCGAACAGGAAGAACATGAAGAATAGCTTCAGCGAAAACCAGATGATCCCCGGCACCCAGTTGAAGGGCGGCAGATCGACCGGCGGCAGCCAGCCTCCGAGGAACAGGATCGTCGCCATCGCGCACATCGTGACGATCGCAACGTATTCGCCGAGCATGAACAGCAGGTACGGCGTCGAGCCGTATTCGACCATGAAGCCGGCGACGAGCTCGGATTCCGCTTCGACGAGGTCGAAGGGCGGACGGTTGGTTTCCGCCAGCGACGAGACGTAGAAGACGACGAACATCGGGAACAGCGGCCACACATACCAGTTCAGGATGGTGAGCTGCGGCAGCCCGATCAGGCTGGCGAGGCCGCGTGCATGCTGGGCCTCGACCACGGCCGTGAGGTTCAGCGTGCCGGCGCAGAGCAGCACCGTGATGATGACGAAGCCGATCGAGACTTCATAGGACACCATCTGCGCCGCCGAGCGCAGCGCGGCCAGGAACGGATACTTCGAGTTCGACGACCAGCCGGCCATGATGATGCCGTAGATCGACAGCGACGAGATCGCGAAGATGAACAGGATGCCGACATTGATGTCGGAGATCACCCAGCCGAGATTGGTCGGGATCACCGCCCAGGCGGCGAGTGCGAGCACGCACGACACCAGCGGCGCGAGCAGGAACACGCCCTTGTTGGAGCCGGACGGAATGATCGGCTCCTTCAGCACGAACTTCAGCAGGTCCGCGAAGGACTGCAGCAGGCCCCATGGGCCGACCACGTTCGGGCCGCGGCGGATCTGCACCGCCGCCCAGATCTTGCGGTCGGCGAGCAGGATGTAGGCGATCGCGACCAGGAGGACGACGAGCACCAAGACGCTCTCCGCGACCATGATGATCAGCGGCCAGAGGAAACCGGTCCAGAATGCGCTTTCGAAGAATTCCATCAGATCACGCTCACTCCGCTGCGGTCAGCATCTGCCCGGAGGCAAGCCGCGAGCATTCCGCCATCACGGCGGACGCACGCGCGATTGGGTTGGTCAGGTAGAAGTCCTCGACCAGCGGCTTGAACGGCGCCTTCTCCGGCGTGCCGCCCTTCCCCGCCAGCTTCTTGATCTGGTCGGCCGAGCCGGCCTCGATCTGGTCGAGACGGATCAGATGCGGCACGGCCTTGAAGATCGCCTGACGCAGGGCCGCGAGCGAGTCGTAGCCGAGCTTCTTGCCGAGCGCCTCCGACAGCGCACGAACGATCGCCCAGTCCTCGCGGGCCTCGCCCGGCGGGAACGCGGCGCGTCCGGTCATCTGCACGCGGCCTTCGGTGTTGACGTAGATCGCGGACTTCTCGGTGTAGGCGGCAGCCGGCAGGATCACGTCGGCGCGGTGCGCGCCGCGGTCACCGTGGGTGCCGATGTAAACGACGAAGGTGCCGTCCGGCGCCTTGATCTCGTCGGCGCCGAGCAGGAACAGCACGTCCAGCGTGCCGAACGTCGTCATCTGCGCCGCGTTCAGGCCCCCCTGACCGGCCGCAAAGCCGATATCGAGCGCACCGACGCGCGAAGCGGTCTCGTGCAGCACGGAAAAACCGTTCCAGCCGTCCTTCACCGCGCCGACATCGAGCGCGAGCTTGGCGGCGGCTGCGAGAATGGCGGCGCCGTCGTGGCGCGAGGCCGCGCCCGCGCCGACCAGGATGATCGGGTGTTTGGCGTGCTTCAGCACGTCCATGAAGGAGTGCTTGCCGGCCGCGAGCTCGCCGAGCGTCTCGGTGCCCGCACCGAGATGGTCATAGTCGTAGGTCAGATCGGCCTTGGCGCCGATCACGCCGACCTTGAAGCCGCCGCCGCGCCAGCGCTTGCGGATGCGGGCGTTGAACACGGCCGCCTCCTTGCGCGGATTGGCACCGATGATGAGCAGCGCGTCGGCCTGCTCGACGCCGACGAGCGTCGGATTGAAGATGTAGGAGCCGCGGCCGAGCGCAGGATCGAAGGCGTCGCCGCCCTGCACCGCCAGATTGCTCGAGCCGTACTTCGCCAGCAGATCCTTCAGCGCGAACATCTCCTCGACGCCGGCGAGATCGCCGGCGATCGCGCCGATGCGCTTGCCGTCGGTGCGCGCCGCCTTCGCGGCGATCGCTGCAAAAGCTTCCGTCCAGCTCGCTGCACGCAGCTTGCCGGCCTCACGGATATAGGGCCGGTCGAGGCGCTGGGTGCGCAGGCCGTCGACGATGTGGCGGGTCTTGTCGGAGATCCACTCCTCGTTCACGGCCTCGTTGATGCGCGGCAGCACGCGCATCACCTCGCGGCCGCGGGTGTCGACGCGGATCGCCGAGCCGATGCCGTCCATCACGTCGATCGACTGGGTCTTGCCGAGCTCCCACGGGCGCGCCGCAAAAGCATAGGGCTTCGAGGTCAGCGCACCGACCGGGCAGATATCGACGAGATTGCCCTGCAATTCCGACGTCAGCGCGTGCTCGAGATAGGTCGTGATCTCCATGTCCTCGCCGCGGCCGGTCGCGCCCATCTCGGGGGCGCCCGCGACTTCCGCCGAGAAGCGGACGCAGCGCGTGCACTGGATGCAGCGGTTCATCGAGGTCTTGACCAGCGCGCCGAGATACTTGTCCTCGACCGCGCGCTTGTTCTCGGCGAAGCGGCTGGTGTCGACGCCGTAGCCCATCGCCTGGTCCTGCAGATCGCACTCGCCGCCCTGGTCGCAGATCGGGCAGTCCAGCGGATGGTTGATCAGCAGGAACTCCATCACGCCTTCGCGCGCCTTCTTCACCATCGGCGAGCGGGTGGAGATCTCCGGCGGCTCGCCCTTGGGGCCCGGGCGGCAGTCGCGCACGCCCCAGGCGCAGCTCGCGACCGGCTTCGGGCCGCCCTTCACTTCGACGAGGCACATCCGGCAATTGCCGGCGATCGACAGGCGCTCGTGATAGCAGAAGCGCGGAATCTCGGCGCCCGCGGCTTCGCACGCCTGGAGCAGCGTGTACTCCGGCGGGACATCGATCTCTTTGCCGTCGATGATGAGCTTGGTCATTTCTCTTACTCCGCCGCGACCATGTTCACGGGATCGCGGACACCGGCATCGTCGATGTCGGCCTTGTGCGAATACTGGTCGATGCGCGCTTCGATCTCATGACGGAAATGCGCGATCAGGCCCTGGATCGGCCAGGCGGCCGCGTCGCCGAGCGCGCAGATGGTGTGGCCCTCGATCTGCTTGGTGACTTCGAGCAGCATGTCGATCTCGCGCTTGTGGGCGCGGCCCTCGGCCATGCGGGTCATCACCCGCCACATCCAGCCCGTGCCCTCGCGGCACGGCGTGCACTGGCCGCAGCTCTCGTGCTTGTAGAAATAGGAGATGCGGGCGATCGCGCGGATCAGGTCGGTCGACTTGTCCATCACGATCACGGCCGCGGTGCCGAGACCCGAGCGCAGCTTGCTCAAGCTGTCGAAGTCCATCGGCGTATCGATGATCTGCTCGGCCGGCACCATGCGCACCGACGAGCCGCCGGGGATCACGGCCTTGAGGTTGTCCCAGCCGCCACGGATGCCGCCGCAATGCTTCTCGATCAGCTCACGGAACGGAATGCCCATGGCTTCTTCGACGTTGCAGGGCCGCTCGACATGACCGGAGATGCAGAAGAGTTTCGTACCGACATTGTTCGGACGGCCGATGCCGGCGAACCAGGCCGCGCCACGCCGCAGGATGTCGGGCGCAACGGCGATCGACTCGACGTTGTTCACGGTGGTCGGGCAACCGAACAGGCCGACGTTCGCCGGGAACGGCGGCTTCAGGCGCGGCTGGCCCTTCTTGCCTTCGAGGCTTTCGAGCAGCGCGGTTTCCTCGCCGCAGATATAGGCGCCGGCGCCGTGCGCGACATAGATGTCGAACGGCCAGCCGTTGACGTTGTCCTTGCCGACCAGCTTGGCCTCATAGGCCTGGTCGATGGCGGCCTGGAGATGCTCGCGCTCGCGAATGAACTCGCCGCGGACATAGATGTAGCAGGTGTGCGCGTTCATCGCGCAGCTCGCGATCAGGCAGCCCTCGATCAGGAGATGCGGATCATGCCGCATGATCTCGCGATCCTTGCAGGTGCCGGGCTCGGACTCGTCGGCATTGACGACGAGATAGCTCGGCCGGCCGTCGGTCGATTCCTTCGGCATGAACGACCACTTGAGACCGGTCGGGAAGCCGGCGCCACCGCGGCCACGGAGGCCCGAGGCCTTCATCTCGTTGATGATCCAGTCGCGGCCCTTGTCGATGATGGCCTTGGTGCCATCCCAGGCGCCGCGGCGCCGCGCGCCCTCGAGCCCCCAGTCGTGGAGGCCGTAGAGGTTCTTGAAGATGCGGTCCTTGTCCTCGAGCATTTCAGTGCTTTCCGATCAACGGTTGGCCTGCTTGTAGGCAAGCCCGGCGGCACAGACGGCGAAGGTCAGCGCCCAGAGCAGACTGGATTCCTGCGAAGCGTTCATCATGAAACGCTGCAGCAGGAACATGAAGGTCGCCGCGACCGCGGCATGCATGGCGACGAAGCCCCATTTCTTCACGGCCTCGTTCCCTCCGGTTGCGCGGAGATCACGCATCAGGTGCTCTCCTTCAGCGTGGTCGGTCCGGTGATCGGCGCCGAGAACTGGCGGCCGTTCTGCGGACCGGGCTTTGGCGGATTGCCGGAGGCAAAGCCGTCAAGCACCTTGCCAAAACTTTCCTTGGTCAGGTCCTCATAGGTGTCCTTGCCGATCAGAACCATCGGCGCGTTCACGCAGGCGCCCAGGCACTCCACCTCTTCCCAGCTGAAGTTGCCGTCCTTGGAGAGATGGAAGGGCTCGTGATGGATCCGGTGCTCGCAAACGTGGATCAGGTCCTCGGCGCCGCGCAGGCGGCACGGCGTGGTGCCGCAGACCTGGACGTGGGCCTTCTTGCCCACGGGTGCGAGCTGGAACATCGTGTAGAAGGTCGCGACCTCAAGCACGCGGATATAGGGCATGTCGAGCATGTCGGCGATGACGCGGATCGCGGCTTCCGAGACCCAGCCGTCGTGCTGTTCCTGCGCGCGCCAGAGGATCGCAATGACGGCGGAGGCCTGGCGTCCGGCCGGATATTTCGCGATCTGCTGCTTGGCGAACGCGAGGTTCTCCTCCGTGAACGCGAAGCTCGCGGGCTGGACTTCCTTCGGTGCTAATCGACGGACGGACATCTCTTATCTCTCACTGCATACGGCGCGTGGTCTTCGCATTCAGGTTCTTGGCATTCAGGGCTTCGATCCTGTCCTGCCAGAATGCGCTTGCGGTGCCGAAAACGTTGTAGCCGACGTGGGTCGAGACCTTGATGCGGTCGAGGATCGACAGCTCGGTCACGGTCTCCATCCGGTTGCTGCGCGGATCGAACACGATCAGCTTCAGCGGGGTCTGTTCGAGGATGTAGCGCGACACGGAATGAGAACGGTCGCTTCCGTGCTCCTCGCACATGATCACGCTGTCGGCCTCGAGCAGCCGGGCGCCTCCCTTGATCGCTTCGATCTCGACGCCTTCGACGTCGAGCTTGATCAGGAACCGGCCCGTGCCCGCGACCATGCCGTCGTCGATGAGGTTGTCGAGCGCGATGACAGGCACCTCCTCGCCGCCCGCCGACGCATCACCAGCGATGCTGAAGGCCTCGTGCTTGGTACCGGACAGCCGCGCGGTGCCGCGGGCCGCGCCGATCGCGCATTTCATGGTCTCGAAGCGGTTGCCGTTGACGCGCGCATTGTTGGCGAGTTTCGGATAGTTCTGCCCCGACGGCTCGATCGCAATCGCCTTGTGCGATCCGAACGGCTTGCTCGAGACCAGCACCGACCAGTAGCCGTAATTGGCGCCGCAATCGAGCAGCGTGTAGTCGACATCGACGGAGTCGGCGAACAGGATCTCGAGTTCGTCTTCGTAATTGTAGGAGCGGTTGAGCAGCTTGCTCCAGTAGCCGTCGCCATACGGGAATTCGAACACCGCGTCGGGATTTAGCCTGATCGCGATGTTGCGCTCCGGTAGCGTTTTCCGCAGCAGGTTCGCGCAGGCGATGTAGCCCATATGCGAGAAGTGCGACGAGATCTTCGATCCCGTCACCAGCGCCAAGGCAGCCGTCCGCTCCCACAGGTTGGCCCCTTCAAGGGCCCCCGAGGCACGGTCAAACTGGATTGGCGCCTGCGCCATCACCGATCGACCTCTCCGAACACGATGTCGAGCGAGCCCAGAATCGCCGAGACGTCGGCAAGCAGATGACCCCGGCAGATGTGATCCATCGCCTGGAGATGGGCAAAGCCCGGCGCGCGGATCTTGCACTTGTAGGGCTTGTTGGTGCCGTCAGACACGAGATAGACGCCAAACTCGCCCTTCGGCGCCTCGACCGCGGCGTACACTTCGCCGGCCGGCACGCGAACACCTTCGGTGTAGAGCTTGAAGTGATGGATCAGCGCTTCCATCGAGCGCTTCATCTCGCCACGACGCGGCGGAGCGACCTTGTTGTCCTCGACGACGACGGGCCCCTTCCCGTCCGGCGCGTTCAACTTCTGGATGCACTGCCTCATGATGCGCACGGACTGGCGCATCTCTTCCATGCGGATCAGATAGCGATCGTAGCAGTCACCGTTCTTGCCGATCGGAATGTCGAAATCCATTTCAGCGTAGCACTCATAGGGCTGCGACTTGCGCAGGTCCCAGGCCGCGCCCGAGCCGCGCACCATCACGCCCGAGAAGCCCCACTCCCAGGCTTCCTTCAGCGGCACCACGCCGATGTCGACGTTGCGCTGCTTGAAGATGCGGTTGGCGGTGAGCAGGCGATCGAGGTCATCGACCACCTTCAGGAACGGATCGCACCAGGCGTCGATATCGTCCACCAGCTTTTGCGGCAGGTCCTGATGCACGCCGCCGACGCGGAAGAAGGCCGCGTGCATACGGCTGCCCGAGGCGCGCTCGTAAAACACCATCAGCTTCTCGCGCTCTTCGAAGCCCCACAGCGGCGGGGTGAGCGCTCCGACGTCCATCGCCTGCGTGGTGACGTTGAGCAGATGCGACAGGATGCGGCCGATCTCGCAATAGAGCACACGGATGAGCTGGCCGCGGCGCGGCACCTCGATGCCGAGCAGCTTTTCCGCCGCAAGGCAGAAAGCGTGCTCCTGGTTCATCGGCGCGACGTAGTCGAGCCGATCGAAATACGGGATCGCCTGGAGATAGGTCTTCTGCTCGATCAGCTTCTCGGTGCCGCGGTGAAGAAGGCCGATATGCGGGTCGACACGGGCGACGATTTCGCCGTCCAATTCGAGCACAAGACGCAACACACCATGGGCCGCCGGATGCTGCGGTCCAAAATTAATGGTGAAGTTGCGGAGATTTTCAGGTTGCTCGTTCATGATCAAGCCTTCGGTCCCGCCTTCTCGTCACCGGGCAGCGGATAGTCCGCCCCTTCCCACGGCGAGAGGAAATCGAACTTGCGGAATTCCTGGTTGAGCCTGACAGGCTCGTACACCACCCGCTTCTCCTGGTCGTCGTAGCGGACCTCGACGAACCCGGTGGTCGGGAAATCCTTGCGCAGCGGATGCCCCTCGAAACCGTAGTCGGTGAGAAGGCGGCGCATGTCGGGATGACCGACGAAGAACACGCCATAGAGGTCGTAGGCCTCGCGCTCGAACCAGTCGGCGCCGGGGAACACGTCGATCAGAGACGGCACCTGCGTGGTCTCGTCGGCGGCAACGCGCAGCCGGATCCGCGTGTTCAGGGTCGGTGACATGAAATGATAGATCACGTCGAAGCGCTTTTCGCGCGAGGGGTAATCGACCGCAGTCACGTCGGTGATGTTGACGAAGCGGCAGTTCGGATCGTCGCGGAGGTACTTGACCACCTCGACGATCTTGCTGGCCTCGACATCAACCGTGAGTTGGTTGAAGGCCACCGAATGACCGGTGGCGGCGCCCGGAAGCGCGCTAACGATCGTTTGCCCAAGGGCGTCGAGCTTGCCGTCGTCCATGACGTAAAACCTTAGCGTTCGATGGTGCCGGTGCGCCGGATCTTCTTCTGAAGCAGCAGCACGCCATACAGCAGCGCTTCCGCCGTGGGCGGGCAGCCCGGCACATAGATGTCGATCGGCACGATGCGGTCGCAGCCGCGCACGACCGAGTACGAATAGTGATAGTAGCCTCCGCCATTGGCGCAGGAACCCATCGAGATGACGTAGCGCGGCTCGGGCATCTGGTCGTAGACCTTGCGCAGCGCCGGGGCCATCTTGTTTGTCAGCGTGCCCGCGACGATCATCACGTCAGACTGGCGCGGCGAGGCACGCGGCGCGAAGCCGAAGCGCTCGACGTCGTAGCGCGGCATCGACACCTGCATCATCTCGACCGCGCAGCAGGCGAGACCGAAGGTCATCCACATCAGCGAGCCGGTGCGCGCCCAGGTGATGAGATCGTCGGTCGCGGCCACGAAGAAGCCCTTGTCGGACAGCTCGGAATTGACCTCGAGGAAGAACGGATCATTGGCCCCGACCGGCTTGCCGGTCGACGGATCCAGAATGCCCCTGGGGGCCGGCGCAACAACCGGACCTGTGGACGATGCAGGGTTCAATCCCATTCCAGTGCCCCTTTCTTCCATTCATAGGCGAACCCGACCGTCAGCACGGCGAGGAACACCACCATGGACCAGAAGCCGGTCGCGCCAAGCTTGCCGAACGCCACCGCCCAGGGAAACAGGAACGCCACCTCGAGGTCGAAGATGATGAAGAGGATGGCGACCAGATAGAAGCGGACGTCGAACTTCATTCGGGCGTCATCGAAGGCGTTGAAACCGCACTCGTACGCCGACAGCTTTTCCGGGTCCGGCTGCTGGAACGCCACGATGAAGGGCGCGATCAGCAGCACGAGGCCAATAAGGCCCGCTACACCTATAAAGACGACGAGTGGAAGATAGTTCTGCAGAATGCCGCTCATTGACGAGCCCTTTTTCCCATAGCCTCGGGGTAGCCACGGATTCGTCCGATTTGGAATTATTCTGAGCCTTAGCGCAGTGCACCAATGGGCGCAAGACACGCTGTTTTCAGGCCTTTGCCGCTCCCCGAACGGTGAAAATCCCGGAATCACCCCGCGGCTGGTATGGAGCAGATCGCCAACCCCAGCAAGGGCGGCCACAGTATTGCAGGGCAGCCGTTCTGAGATTGCGGCGCACGGGCCGAGGCAGCTATTTGCCGCGCACCGCCCGTGAAAATTGCTCGGTTTTCGTAGTGCGGCAGCGCATCCAAACCCAGGCGACGACCAGCACGGGGGCCCCGACCGTCACCCAGGCGACATATTGGCCAATTGTTCCCCAGACCAGCGCAGCCAGCAGGCCGGCCATGGTCGCGGCCGCGATCACGATAGGTGCAGCAAAGACACGTATCCACAGGCGCGAGCGGTCAGAGGAGCCATGCGTCACGACGGGACCGGGGCTCGTCTGGCGAATGCGTCGGCACGGCCGGGCGCGCGCTTGCGCCGCCGCGCCAGCCAGAGGTAGAGGCCGCTTCCGATCACAACGATCGTGAGCAGGTCGAGCGCGGCCCAGATCACCTTCAGCGGCATCCCGCCATAGTCGCCGAAATGCAGCGGCTGCGAGATCAGCAGCGCCTGAAGATAAACCGGCAACGCCCGGCTGTCTGCGACCTCCCCGGTTTCGCCGTCGAGCAGGACCGGCTTGAGGAGCCGCGCCGTCAGCGCCGTGTCGCCGCGCATGAACGCGGCGAAGTGATGCGACGAGGTGAATGGCGTGCCCGGGAAAGCAATGAAGGCGACCTCCATGCCGGGAGCCGTCTGTCTGGCGCGCGCGACGACGTCATCGAGCGAGGCGAGATGCGACGGCGGCGGCTTGCCGGCATAGGGCGCGACCATGCTGGCGAGCTCGGTCGCCTTCCACTGGTTGAGCATCAGCTCGGCCCAGGTGTTGACGACGCCGGTCAGCCCGACCACTAGCGCCCAGGCCACCGTCACGACACCGATCAGATTGTGCCAGTCCAGCCAGCGCACGCGGCGCGCGGCGTGATCGCGGATGGTGGCAAAGCGCAGGCGGCGGGTGAACGGCCAGTACAGCACCACGCCGGAGACGATGGCGATGGCGAACAACAGGCCCATCCCGCCGAGGAACAGTTTCCCGGGCTGACCGGCGAACATGTCGGTATGCAGCTTGAGCATGATCAGCATCGGCCCGATGCCGACCGGTCCGAGCAGCTTGGTCGACACCGCATCGAAGGCACGCACGGTCGTATCGTCCGGCAGCCCGTCGACGGCGCTGTTGGTGAACGCGGTCACGATCCCGGGCTCGTCCTTGTCCCAGGAGATATATTGCAGCACCCGCCCGGGATCGGCGGCGAGCGCGGCGTCGGCGACGGCTTGCGTCGTCGCACGCACCGCGCCCGCATGAGCTTCGGGCTGGGGGGCATAGCCCAGGAGCTCATCGATCTCGTGGTGGAAGATCAGCGGCAGGCCGGTGAGGCAGAGCAGCAGCAGGAAGACGGTCGAGATCAGGCTGGTCCAGGTATGGACCACCGACCACAGCCTGACCGTGCGCGCCTTCACGAGGCCCTCCCCTCGCCTGTGCTTACCACTTGTAGGAGACGCTGGCGGTGACACGCCGGCGGTCGCCGTAGAAGCAGGACGTATCCGACGCGCAGCTCGCGACGTAGATCTTGTCGGTCAAATTGATCACGTTGATGGCCGTGCGCCAGTTCTGCCATTCGTAATGGACCGCGAGATCGCCGAGCACGACCGAGGGAACCTCGAGGGTGTTGGCAGCATCGGCCCAGGACGAGCCGACATAGCGGACGCCGCCGCCGAAACCAAATCCCGCAAGCGGTCCGTCCTTGAAGGTGTAGTCCGCCCAGCCGGAGATCAGCGTCTGAGGCGTGTTGGTCGGCGTCTTGCCGATCAGCGCCGGATCGAGGTCCTTGCTGGTGAAGAGATGATAGGCGGTGAAGGAGCCGATCAGCTTCAACTCCTTCGTGGCATTGGCCGCCGCTTCGATCTCGATACCGCGCGAGGTCACCTCGCCGGTCTGGGTTTGCAAGACCGGCACGATAACAGGCGCAGTCGTCGGTACATTTTGACGGACCAGATCGAAGGCTGAGACCGTGAAATATCCATCGAATCCCTTTGGCGCGACCTTCAGACCGATTTCGGCCTGCTTGCCGGTCTCCGGCAGGAACAATTGGTTCGTCGCATTGAGGCCGATGATCGGATTGTAGCTCGTCGCATAGGCCACGTAGGGCGCGATGCCATTGTCGAAATTGTAGATCAACCCGGCACGCCCGCTGAACTTGCTGTCGTCGCGCTGGCCGACGACGGCACCGGTGTCACGGGCGGCCTGCGTCGTCTCGACCCAATCATTGCGGCCGCTCAGCACCAGCGTGAAGTTGCCGAGCTTCATCTGGTCCTGGAGATAGGTGCCGGCCTGCTTCTGCGTGATGAGGTAGTTTCGGAAAGGAGTGCTCGGCAGCGGAACCTCGGCGCCCCCGTAGACGGGATTGAGGACGTTGATCGGGGGAACGCCGAACCCGAAGGCTTGATAATCGTCGATCTGGTAACCCTTCAGGTCGATCCCGAACAGCATGGTGTGCTTCACCGGACCGGTGTTGAAGCGATACTCCAGCTGGTTGTCGAGGTCGGCCTGGTTGGCGGTGTCCTTCGCATACCAATTGTAACGGCCGAGCATGGCCGTGTTGATGTCGGACCAGCCGGAACCGACGTAGCCGCGATAGGTCAGGTCGACATGCGCAAAGCGCGCGTTCTGCCGGAATGTCAGGTCGTCCGTAAGATTGCGCTCGAACAGATAGCCGAGCATCTCCTGCTCGCGCGTGAACTTGTCGACGCTTGGATCCCCGGCGAAGAAACTGGTGGGGATCTTGCCGAACGGCGCGTTGGTCACCGTGCCCCGGTAAGGCAGGAAGTTGATGCCGCGGGTGTCCTGCTTCGACGCCGATGCAAGGACCGTGAAGGTCGTGTCGGCATCCGGCCTCCAGGTGAAGGACGGCGCGATAAAGTAGTTGTTGTCGGGCGTGAAGTTGACCTGCGTGCCGCCGTTCTGCACCTCGCCGACGACGCGGTAGAACAGCTTGCCGTTCTCGGGCTGTGTCGCGACCGGCCCGCCGACATCGAAGCCGACATAGGCGTTGCCGAAATTGTTGACGCCGGTCTCGATGTAGCGGATCGGTTCGACCGGCGGCATCTTGCTGATGACGTTGACGATGCCGCTCGGGCTCGATCCGCCATAGAGCACAGCCGACGGACCACGCAGCACTTCGACCCGCTCCATATTGAATGGCTGAAGCTTCCAGCTCGCATAGGCCGTGTAGTAAAGCTGCATGCCGTCGAGGAACAGTCCGATGTCGTCGGACTTGAAGCCGCGGATCAGCCACCAGTCGTTGCGCGTATCCGCGCCGAAGGTTCCGGCGCGCACGCCGGCGGTGTAGCGCAGCACCTCATCGAGCTTGTTCGGCTTCTGGTCGCGGATCTGCTCCGCGCCGATCACCGACACCGACTGTGGCGTCTCCATGATCGGCGTGTTGGTCTTGGTGCCCGAGGAACTGCGCTTGGCGACGTAGCCGTTGACCGGACCGAGCGGCGTCTCGACGAAGCCGACGTCGCGCTGCGGCTGCGGTTTACGGCTGGCGGCGGTCTGCACCGACGACCGCGGCGCGCGGCGCTGAGGAATCGCGGCAGCGCGGCGGCGCGCTTCCGGCGCAGCGACGGTCACCGACGGAATGTTCTGCGCGCCGGATTGCGCGGATGACTGTGCGAGCGATGCCTGCGGCACGAATACAAAAGCGGACGCGGTCGCCAATACGGCCGACCGCAGCATACGAAGACTGTTCAACGCGCCACCCCAAGAAGTCTATTTGCTGCGTCATGCCGTCGTTCCCCGTGCGGCATGCGTTGCGGTGACGCTTATGTGAGGGCGGGCGAATTCCCTAATTGAATGCATCTTAGAAGGACTCTTAGAGAGCCTCTTGGAAGCGATCCAATATCTCCGGAGATAGCCTGGAGATCAGCGCTGGACTTTCTCGGCTTCGAGCATCTTCTCGGCCGCCGCCGTGAGGCGATCGATCTGCGCCAGCAGCGTCTCGAATTCGTCCTTGCTCAATTGTTCCAGCAATTGCCGATTGCGCTGCTGCGCGCCGGCGACGATCGCATCATGCGCGGCGAGCCCAGCCGCGGTCAGCGACACCAGCACCTCGCGGCTGTCCTTCGGGTTCGCCGATTTCGCGATCAGCTTGCGCGAGACAAGTTCCGCGAGCGCGCGGCTGATCTGACCCTTATCCTGGCCGACGGATTCGGCGAGCCGCGCCACGCTCATCGGCGGTCGGCGGCCGAGCGAAGCGACGAGGCCGAACTCGACCGAGGACAATCCGGCGAGGCGCTTGTAGCGCAGGATGGCGCCGCGCTTGAGCAGGTTGGCCAGCACCATCAGCCGCGACGACAGCATCACGGTAATCGGCGCCGGCGAGTGACTGTCGTCCGCGTCGGACGACGTGCGCCCGCCCCTGCTCGATGTCTGGCTCATGGTCCACCTGTGCCAAGAAAGCCGGGGCGCGCCAAGTTCGAGCCTCGCAACCTCCCCAACCTCATCCAAATGCTAATATAGGAGGCATTTTGGAATATCGCTGACATTGTCATCGAATTATTTTTCATTAGGATACGGCAGACGGTGGCGAAGCCGAGCATGCGGGCGCTGGCGTCCGCGCTCATCGCGCTGACCGCGACCTGCTTCGGCCAGGGCGTCGGCCCGCTTGCGGTCGGCGTGGTCAACGACGCCCTGAGGGGCAGCTATGGCACTGACGCCGTCCGCTATTCCCTGCTCTCGGCGGCGATCACGACCACACTGGGAGCCCTCCTGTTCGTCTGGGCCGCCCGATCCGGGACGACACGGGCCGGGCCGCCGCCTGAGGCCGGCTCCCCGGCCCTGCCGCCCGGCGAAACCTGTCAGGCGGGAGATGAAACCATTTTGCGGAACCCGCGAAACGATCCCGAAACAGATCGCCCTTAGAAGAAGAGCCCATAAACGGCGGCAAAGCCCGTCGGGAGGCTCAGATGAACCATTCAATTCATTCCGTTGATCGTGCGACCCACCTGAAGATCGTGGTGGTGGCACTGGTTGCCGGCATCATCGTGGCCGGCTTCGGGATCGCAGCGCGCAGCGCCAATTTCAGCCAGACCGCCCAGTCGACTCACGTCATCAAGGCTGGCAAGCCGGTGGTGATCACGAGCGCGGGCTCGTCCGAGATTCGCTGACAACCAAAAAGGTCCGATTTGACACCAAACGACCGCCTACGGGCGGTCTTTTGATTCAAGGCGCGCACGAGAGTGCCCCGCCAAGCCGTTGATTTTAAAGAGATCGAGGGGTGCATCCGCCATGAAATGGCGCGAGAGACGGGGCTCGAACCCGCGACCTCCGGCGTGACAGGCCGGCGCTCTAACCAACTGAGCTACTCCCGCGTGACGCGTAGATGTCTGCGGAACGAGGGGGGACTTAAAGGCCGGACCAAGTGAAGTCAAGGACGTTGGTATCCATATCTGGAATACTCCCCGCCTCGCGTCGGTCGCGCGCGCGAACGGGCTCCTCCAGCCCCGCGGCGTAGTCGGTTCGGTCGCGAATCGTCTACGCCTTCCGTAACTTGCGTGGTTCCGAGGCCCTCGCCCCGTGACCCCGGCAAGAATCGAGGAGGCCAGACATGGCGAAGAAGTCAGCCGCTCCCGCCACCATCACGCTCAAGCACCTCGCCGCTGATATCGCGGAGAGCCAGGACCTCTCGAAAAAGCACGCCGAAGCCGTGCTCACCGACATGGTCGACCTGATCACCAAGCACCTGAAGAAGGGCGACCGCGTCCGCATCGTCGGGCTCGGCATTCTCCAGGTCCGCAAGCGCGCCGCCCGCACCGGCCGCAATCCCGCAACCGGCGAGCCGATCCACATCAAGGCCAGCAAGAAGGTCGGCTTCCGTCCGGTCAAGGAACTCAAGGAAGCGATCTGAAGCTACCTTTCGTTAAGCCTGATCCGGCCTCGTCCGGCCGCAACGCGGCCCGCTTTTCTGATATACCGCCTGCTTCCCCTCACCCGGCGGTTTGACCAGAAATGTCCTCCCTCACCTTTTCGCATACCGTGACCGAGCGCTTCCTGCGCTACGTCACCATCGACACCCAGTCCGATCCGGAATCCCCGGCCTCGCCCTCGACCGAGAAGCAGAAGGATCTCGGCCGCGTGCTCGTCACCGAGCTGAAGGCCATGGGCGTCGCCGACGCGCATCTCGATGACTACGGCTATGTCTATGCGACGATCCCGGCGAACACCGACAAGAAGGTGCCGGTGATCTGCTTCTGCTCGCACATGGACACCTCGCCCGACGTCACCGGCAAGGACGTCAAGCCGCAAGTCGTGAAGAACTATCGCGGCGGCGACATCACGCTGCCGGGCGATCACAGCCAGGTGATCCGCTTCGCCGAGCACCCCGCGCTGAAGAACCAGATCGGCAACGACATCGTCACCACCGACGGCACCACGCTGCTCGGCGCCGACAACAAGGCCGGCGTCGCCGAGATCATGGATGCCGCGCATTTCTTCATCAACAATCCCGATGTGAAGCACGGCACCATCAAGATCCTGTTCACGCCCGACGAGGAGATCGGCCGCGGCGTCGACAATGTCGATCTGAAGAAGCTTGGCGCCGATTTCGGCTACACCATGGATGGCGAGAGCGCGGGCAGCGTCGAGGACGAGACGTTCTCCGCCGACGGCGCGACCATCACCATCAACGGCGTCAGTGTCCATCCCGGCTATGCCAAGGGCAAGATGGAGCACGCGATCAAGATCGCAGCCGCCATCGTCGAGCGCCTGCCCAAGGAAGGCTGCTCGCCGGAAACGACCTCGGGCAAGCAGGGCTTCCTGCATCCGATCGGCATCGACGGCGCGCTGGAGCAGGCGACGCTCTCCTTCATCGTGCGCGACTTCACCGAGGAAGGGCTGAAGGAGAAGGAGGCCCTGCTCGAGGGCGTCGTCAAGGACGTGATGAAGGACTATCCGCGCTCGACCTACAAGTTCGAGGTGAAGGAGCAGTACCGCAACATGAAGCAGGTGATCGATCGTCACCCGCACATCCTCGAATACGCCATCGAGGCGATCCGCCGGGCCGGGCTGCGTCCGATGCGCACCGCGATCCGCGGTGGCACCGACGGCTCGCGCCTGTCCTTCATGGGCCTGCCCTGCCCCAACATCTTTGCCGGCGAGCACGCGTTCCACTCGCGCCTCGAATGGGTCAGCCGGCAGGACATGGAGAAGGCCGCGCAGACCATCGTGCATCTCGCGATGATCTGGGAGGAAAAAGCGTAGCCTCTCGGCACAACAATGGCCGGGCGTGCTCCCGGCCATCATGGTCCCATCCTCCTCAAACGCTCCCGGTCGCTAATGAGGGACCTGACGAATGTTCCTAATTTCGCCAGCCGACGGGAACGAACCAGCAAGATGCGGGTTGTCCGCACAAGTCCCAAAGGATGAAGATTGTGAGCACAGAAGGCCTCTGCCGGTGAGCCCCGGGCTGGGGCCTTCCCGTTTTTGAGACTTCCTGTCCTATGTTAACGACGCCGGCGCCGGGCTCATCAAACATGCGATCGGGGCGGAACCTCGAGATCGGGAGCACCGCGTGGACCGCAGAACGGCGTGCCTGCATCAGGCCAATGCATTCCGGGAGAAGGCCATCGCCGATCCCGAGCACCACGACCAATGGATCGATGAAGCCATCAAATGGCTGGAGCAGGCCATGGAAGCGAGTTGTCGTGCCGCCATCACGGTGGAAGCCGACGACACGCACCATGTTCGCGCAGCGGCAACTGACACCTTCGCCTCACATCCGCGCGTGATTACTCGCCAATGAGAAGCACTCACAACGCACTCGCTACTGCGGCGATTAATCCAGGGACGTAACAATGTTGCGGGTCGACACTGTTCCCGCCGCCATGCTAGGCCGAGCGCAGACCGCAACGAGAGTGAAATCGTGCTCGCCTGCCGCCAGCCCTCAGGATTTAGCCGCCCGCGCAACTGGCGTGCGCTGCTGTCTGTCCTGATAGCAGCCGTCTATCTGCTTGCGGGCGCGCTGCACGGCCTGCACGACATCGACGTCACCACGCCCGCCGGCGGCCCGGAGATCGCTGCGGTCCTCGATGGCTCCAGTGACCACAGCGATCACAAGGCCCTCGGCGGCCATCATTGCCATGGCTGCTTCTCGGTGACGATGGCGCAGCCGGCGCCGTCGGCCGCATCGATCGCGCTTGCGTCTACCTCGCACCCGCAGCCCGAGTCCCGCCTCGTGGGTATCGTCCCAGACACCGACTCCCCGCCTCCCAAGCATCTGAGCTGAACGGATCAGCCGGACGCTGCGCGCGCCCATCGAATCTCCCTCACAGGTCCTATTCATGTTTTGCAGGCGAACGGCCGCGCGCATGGCGTGCGCGACGGCTATTCTCATCAGCCCATTCCTGGTGCTGCCTTCCGACGCCCAGACCTTGACCATGCGCGCGGCGCTCTCGCGCGCGCTCGCCGCAAGCCCGCGCCTGACCGCGGCGCAGCGCGACGTCGGCATTGCCACGGGCCAGCGCATCCAGGCAGGAGCCCTCCTCAATCCGGAACTGTCCTATGAACAGGACAATTCGTTCGGCTCCGGCATCTATCGCGGCACCAAATCAGCCGAGACCACGCTTCAGATCAGCCAGGCCTTCGAACTGTTCGGCAAGCGCGATGCGCGGATCGCAGCCGGCGCGGCCGGCGTCGAGGTCGCTGCGATCCAGCGCAAGGCTGTCAGGTTAGAGGTGCTGTCGGAGACCGCGATCGCCTTTCTCAGCGTGCTCGGGGCGCAGAGGCGGATCCAGATCCTCGACGAGCAGATCACCGCGATCGACCGGCTGACGCCGCTCCTGCGCCGCCGCGTCGAGGCCGGCGCCTCCTCACCGGCCGAGACCGGCCGCGCTGAAGTCGCCTCCGCCCTGGTGAAGGCCGACCGCGAGCGCTTGAAGGCCACGCTCGCCAGCGCCCGCCGCGAGCTTGCGGTTCTGATGGGCGATCCCGCGGCGAAGTTCGGTGAGGTCTCCGGTCGGCTGGACACCATGGGACGGCCCCCCTCGTTCCAGTCGGTCGTTGCCGCCATCGATGCCAATCCGCAGCTGGTGCGCTGGACCGCGGTTTATGCGCAGCGAAATTCAGAACTATTGCTGGCTCGGCTCAGGCCTTATCCCGACGTGCGGATCGCCGCGGGCTGGCGCCATTTCAACGAGACCAATGACGATGCGGTACGCCTGACCGTTTCGGTGCCGATCCCAGTGTTCGACCAGAACCAGGGCAACATCCTGTCGGCGCAGGAAAGCCTCGCCAAGACCAAAGCCGAGCGCGAAGCCAACCGCAACACGCTGATCGTGATCGCCGGCCGCGCCTATGACTCGCTTCAGGGCTCGCTGCGCGAGCTCGCCGTGTTGCGCGAGACCGCGATTCCCAAGGCGACCGAAGCTGCGGAGGCGATCTCGCAGGGCTACGGCCAGGGCCGCTTCACCCTGCTCGAAGTGCTCGACGCCCAGGCGAGCGTTGCCCAGGCGCGGCTGCGCGAGCAGGAGGCGCTGCAGAATTTCCACGCCGGCGTCGCGACCATTGAAGGCCTCGTCGGCAATCCCTTTGCGCTGGCCCGGGAGAGCGCACGATGAAGACATCCTCCACCATCCTCGTCGCCGTCGTAGCCGCCGCGCTGGGCGCCTGGGGCTATTCCCTGCTCACCCCGGCCAAGGTTGCGCCCACCGAACATGCCGCGGACAACAAGCCGGAGAAGCCGAACGACCATGTCGAGCAGGACGAGCACGGCGCAGACCGCATCCGCATCTCCGACGTCAAGCTCGCGGCCGCCGGCGTGACACTGGCGGAGGCCGCGGGCGCCACGCTGACCGATACGCTCGCCTTCAACGGCATCCTGCGCGCCAACCAGGAAGCCGTCGTGCAGGTGACGCCGCGCTTTCCGGGCGTCGCCAAATCGATCCTGAAGCGCATCGGCGACAAGGTCGCCAAGGACGACCTGCTCGCCACGATCGAGAGCAACCAGAGCCTTACCGTCTACGAGCTCAGGGCGCCCATTGCCGGCACCATCATCGAGCGGCAGATCTCGCTCGGCGAATACGCCTCCGAACAGAAGCCGGCCTTCGTCGTCGCCGACCTCTCCACCATCTGGGTCGATCTGTCGATCTACCGGCAGGACCTCCGGCGCGTTCGCCTCAACGACGAAGTGCTGATCGATCCCGACGACGGCCGCGGCGAGATCAAGGGCACGATCACCTACATGGCGCCGATCGGCAGCAGCGAGACCCAGACGGCGCTCGCGCGCGTTGTGCTGCAAAATCCGGAAGGCCGGCTCCGGCCCGGCCTGTTCGTCACGGCGCGGCTGATCCTCGCTGCCCGCAACGTCGCGGTCGCCGTGCGCCGAAGCGCGATCCAGACGCTGGAGAACCGGACCATCGTGTTCGTCCGCGAGGACGGCGACAAGATCGAGGCGCGCCCCGTGGAAACAGGCGATTCCGATCCGAAGTTCGTCGAAATCCGCGCCGGCCTTTCCATCGGCGAGCGCTATGTCGCCGAGAACAGCTTTGTCGTGAAGGCGGAGATGGGCAAGGGAGAGGCCGACCATGATTGACGCCCTGCTCACCTTCTCGGTCCGCCAGCGCTGGCTGGTGGTTCTGATCGCACTTGCCGCCGGCGCCTTCGGCGCCTGGAATTTCACGCGCCTGCCGATCGACGCGGTCCCTGATGTCACCAACGTTCAGGTCCAGATCAACACGCGCGCGCCGGGCCTGTCGCCGCTCGAAGCCGAGCAGCGCATCACCTTCCCGATCGAGACCGCGATGGGGGGGCCTGCCGAAGCTCGACTACACCCGCTCGATCTCGCGCTATGGCCTGAGCCAGGTCACCGTCGTGTTCCAGGACGGCACCGACATCTATTTCGCGCGACAGTTGGTCAACGAGCGCATCCAGCAGGCGAAAGACCAGCTTCCGGCCGGCACCGAGGTTGCGATGGGGCCGATCTCGACCGGACTCGGCGAAATCTATGTCTACTCCGTCGAGGCCAGGGCCGGCGCGAAATCGCCCGCAGGCGCCGAGTTCACGCCGACGGAGCTGCGCACCATCCAGGATTGGATCATCAAGCCGCAACTGCGCACCATTCCCGGCGTCATCGAGGTCAACTCGATCGGCGGTTATGAGCGGCAATTCCACGTACTGCCGATCCCCGGCCGGCTGATGGCCTACCGTCTCGGCTTCCGCGACATCATGACGGCGCTCGCCGCCAACAACGCCAATGTCGGCGCCGGCTATATCGAGCGCAACGGCGAGCAATATCTGGTCCGCACCCCCGGCCAGGTCGCTGATATCGCCGAGATCCGCGACATCGTGATCGGCTCGCGCGGCGGCGTGCCCGTGCGCATCGGCGACGTCGCCGAGGTCCAGGAGGGCCAGGACCTGCGCACCGGCGCGGCGACGGCGAACGGCAGCGAGACCGTGCTCGGCACCGCCATGCTGCTCATCGGCGAGAACAGCCGCACCGTGGCCCAGCGCGTGTCGGCGCGCCTCAAGGATATCGCAAAATCGCTGCCCGACGGTGTGATCGCGCGCGCGGTCTACGACCGCACGCATCTGGTCGAAGCGACCATCCAGACCGTCGAGAAGAACCTCGTCGAGGGCGCGGCGCTGGTGATCGCGGTGCTGTTCCTGATCCTCGGCAATATCCGCGCCGCACTGATCACCGCCTGCGTCATCCCGCTGTCGATGCTGTTCGCGATAACGGGCATGGTCGAGAGCAAGGTCAGCGCCAATTTGATGAGTCTCGGCGCAATCGACTTTGGCATCATCGTCGACGGCGCGGTCATCATCGTCGAGAACTGCCTGCGGCTCCTCGCCGTGGCGCAGCACAGGCGCGGCCGGCTTCTGACACTGGACGAACGCCTCCAGACGGTCCGCGACGGCAGCAGCGAGGTCATCAAGCCGAGCCTGTTCGGCACGCTGATCATTGCCGTGGTCTATCTGCCGGTTCTCACCCTGACCGGAACCGAGGGCAAGATGTTCACGCCGATGGCGCTGACCGTGCTGATGGCGCTCGCGGGCGCGGCGCTGCTGTCGGTCACCTTCGTTCCGGCCGCTATCGCGATTTTCGTCACCGGAAAGGTCTCGGAGAAGGAGAACGTCTTTATGCGGGCGGCCATGCGGTTCTATGTTCCGCTGCTCGACCGTACCATCCGATATCGCCGCAGCGTCGCGCTCAGTGCCGTGCTGATCGTCGCCGGCAGCCTGTTTGCCGCAACGCGGATGGGCGGCGAGTTCATTCCGAGCCTCGACGAGGGCGACATCACCATCGAGACCATCCGGATTCCCGGCACCAGCCTGACCCAGAGCGTCGACATGCAGATCCGTCTGGAGAAGGCGGTCAAGCAGGTGCCGGAGGTGGCGACCATCTTCTCCAAAATCGGCACCGCCGAGATCGCCAACGACCCGATGCCGCCGAACGTCGCCGACACCTATGTCACGCTGAAGCCGCGCTACGAATGGCCCGATCCCGCCAAGCCGAAGGACGAGGTGGTCGCCGAGCTCGAACGCGCCGCCAACACCCTGCCAGGCTCCGCCTATAGCATGACCCAGCCGATCCAGATGCGCTTCAACGAACTCATCGCCGGCATCCGCAGCGACGTCGGCGTCAAGATCTTTGGCGACGATCTCGACGTGCTCGCGGGAATCGCCCAGCAGGTCAACGGCGTGATCCGTGGCATCGAGGGCGCGGCCGACGTGAAGACAGAGCAGATCGCGGGCCTGCCGATCCTCACCGTCAAGCTCGACCGCCAGGCGCTGTCGCGCTACGGCCTCAGTCTCAGCGAGGTGCAAAGCCTCGTCGAGATCGCGGTTGGCGGCAAGCCGGTCGGAAAGCTGTTCGAGGGCGATCGCCGCTTCGACATCGTGGTCCGCCTGCCCGAAAGCCTGCGGGCCGATCCGGACGCGATCAAATCGCTGCCGATCCCGCTGCCGCCGGGCGAGGACATGGCGGCCATTACGAAAACCGCGTGGCCGGGTGGAAGTACGGCGCTGCGCTACGTGCCCCTCTCCTCCGTTGCAGCGATCGAGATTGCGCCGGGGCCGAACCAGATCAGCCGCGAGAACGGCAAGCGCCGGGTTGTGGTGATGGCCAACGTCAGGGGGCGCGATTTGCGGTCCTTCGTCGCCGAGGCCGAAGCGGCGGTTGCCGAGAAGATCAAGCTGCCGCCGGGCTACTGGATCGGCTGGGGCGGACAGTTCGAGCAACTGGTCTCGGCCACCAAGCGGCTGACGATTGTCGTGCCGGTCGCGCTGTTGCTGGTGTTCGTGCTGCTGTTCATGGGCATGGGATCGGCGGCGGATGCGGCCCTCGTGTTCTCCGGCGTGCCGCTGGCATTGACCGGCGGCGTCGCGGCGCTCTTGCTGCGCGGCATTCCGCTGTCGATCAGCGCCGGCGTCGGCTTCATCGCGCTGTCGGGCGTCGCCGTGCTCAACGGCCTCGTCATCATCGCCTTCATCGAGCGGCTGCGCAGCGAGGGCCGCCCCATTGCGGATGCCGTGCGCGAGGGCGCACTGACCCGCCTGCGTCCAGTGCTGATGACCGCGCTGGTCGCCTCCCTCGGCTTCGTGCCGATGGCGCTGGCGACCGGCGCCGGCGCCGAAGTGCAGCGGCCGCTTGCCACCGTGGTGATCGGCGGCATCATCTCCTCGACCGTGCTGACGCTCCTGGTGCTGCCGGCGCTCTATGTGCTGTTCCGTCGTGACGCAGCAAGCGAAACGCCTACAATGGCGCCTGATTTGGCAACTTCCGAGGGGCGATAGACGTGGGCAACCACGACCATCACGGTCATCACCAACATGACCGTAGCGGGCACGACAATGGTCATGGTCATGACCACAGTCATGCTCATGGCCATGATCATGGTCTTGGCAACGCGCATGTCCATGCGCCCGCCAATTTCGGCAAAGCATTCGCGATCGGCATTACGCTCAACACGGCGCTGGTCGTGGCCGAAGCGGTCTATGGCTATATCGGCAACTCCACCGCCCTGCTCGCGGACGCCGGCCACAATCTCGGCGATGTGCTCGGCCTGGTCGTGGCCTGGGGCGCCTCGGTCGCAGCCCGGCGGGCGCCGAGCGGTCGCTTCACCTACGGCCTGCGCGCCTCCACCATCCTGGCGGCGCTCGCGAACGCGGTGTTCCTGCTGGTCGCGACCGGCGCGATCGGCTGGGAGGCGATCCTGCGCCTGCGCGAGCCAGAGCCGATCGCGGGTGTGACCGTGATGGTGGTCGCCGGCATCGGCATCCTCATCAACGGTTTCACCGCCATGCTGTTCGCGAGCGGACGCAAGGACGACATCAACATCGAAGGCGCCTATCTGCACATGGCCGCCGACGCCGCGGTCTCGCTCGGCGTCGTCGTCTCGGCCGCGCTGATCATCTGGACCGGCTGGCTCTGGCTCGATCCCGTGACCGGCCTCGTCATCTGCGCCGCCATCCTCTGGAGCACGACCAGCCTGCTCCGCAGCTCCATCGACATGTCGATGGCGGCAGCGCCAAGGGGCACCGACCTCGCCGCGATCAGGGCGTTCCTGCTGGCACGGCCGGGTGTCGCTGCGATCCACGATCTCCACGTCTGGCCGATCTCGACCACCGAGACGGCGCTGACCTGCCATCTCGTCATGCCCGCTGGCGCGGTCGATGCGTTCCTGATGGAGACGGCGCAGCTGCTCAAGACGTCATTCCGCATCGGCCACACCACCCTTCAGGTCGAGACGCATCCCGACAATGGATGCGCGCTGGCGCCGGATGATGTGGTTTAGACGAGCTACGTGGCGGCTCCAATCTCCGGTGTCGTCCCGGACAAGCGCAGCGAAGCGGAGCGCTGATCCGGGACCCATAACCACAGGGAGTAGTTTTGCGAAGACTCGGAGTTGGCAGCACGCGCCACCACTCCTCCCTGTGGTTGATGGGGTGGACGGCCCCCTACGGCATCAGTGTGCCAGAATGAGGTTGTCAGAAACTCATTCACAGGAGCCGTCCGTGAGCCAGATTATCCGCATTGGGATGGATACGTCGAAGTA
>NZ_LGHM01000152.1 GCF_001908185.1 Bradyrhizobium sp. AS23.2 | reverse complement strand
CGGCCTCGAGGTCGAACGCATAGAACAGCTGACCCTGCTCACTCTTGCACCGCCCCATCATCGAAACTCTCCGTCGATGGCCGCTTCACCTCGACGGAATCACGGTTCGCCCCGCTCCTCAAGATAGTTCTGCAACAAAATCGACCCCATTGCGGAAATGGTCGGCTTTAAGGGGAGCGCCTTAAACCTTCGTATCGTTCCGTGACACCATTTAGATGACGGGACGACTACTGACGTTCAATTGAGTTGCTGATCGCGATCGTCCTAGGCTGCATGCGTTGGAAAAGCGCACGAACTCATGAAGTGCGATTGTGAAAAAAGGATGATCGACGAATAGCTGCGATAAAGCCAAGAGGAGACCACAATGCCCAACTGCTCCGAAAGTCTTAGATCTGGAAGTGCCGCGCGATGCGCAGTTTGTGATGGCAAGTTTGGTCTCGTCCGGCACTACTCGTGGCGAACGCCTCTTTGTTCCAAGAAGTGCGTCGATCGCTTCAGAGCTCGCAGGGAAAGTGACCGCAATTGGGTAGGCTGGCTCCAGATCACCTTCAACCAGCAGCCAGAGCACCGCGCGAGGGCCTTGTGATGGTCCAGATCTCACAACGAGGCAAGGCATATTTAGAGACAGCACGGACTTTGCTCCGCGCAGCCGAAACCATGACCGACTCAGCGATTGCGGGTCAGCTTAAGGCCCTTGCCGACGACTACGAGCGGCGAGCTGAGAAAGCTTCGCACGTTGATGCGGCCAAAGCATTCGCCCGATCTGGTCCTAGCGCTGAACGCGAATGGCGTGCATGACCCGGTGGGCAGCTTCAAACATGTTCCTCGAATACTGTACCATTGAAGCGCTGAACCTGCGCCCCGGCTCCAAGGAGCTGGAGGCATTCAACGTCGAGCGTGTGCGCGGCTACCTCGAGTGCAATCTCGGTTGCAAGAAGAAGGAGGTGATCCACGCGCTATGCCTGCATCCGCGCACGGTGGCCAAGGCCATCAAGATCATTCGAGCAAATGCCCATCGCAGCAAGGGGGCTCTCCAGTCGTGATCAAGATCATCGCCGTGCTCTGCAATCTCTCCTCTCCGGCAAATTGCCACGAGCAGACCGTCACCACCTCGGACTTCGCCGACGTCTCGATGCAGTCCTGCCTGATGGGCGCGCCGCAGCTCGCCGAGTGGATGAACCTGCATCCGGCAGAACGCCTGGCGGGATGGCGCTGCGTGATCGGCAAACAGGATGGCAGGCGAGCTTAGGGTGGAAATCCTCGCTACGGCATCACGCGGCGCGGCGGGGATAACGATCTTCTATCGACTCTATGGCGAGAGGTGATTTTCCTCACCGGCGTTGCAAGGTCATTCTCCCCGGGTGGTGGATAGTATTCTTTTACACGAACAGAAGCTACCATGAAGATGATCGACAAACGTCGAGGATGATACCAAGAGGAGGCTACCATGCCCTACTGCTCCGAGAGTCTTAGATCTGACAGAGCCGCGCGATGCGCAGTTTGTGATGGCAAGTTTGGTCTCGTCCGCCACTACTCGTGGCGTACCCAGCTTTGTTCTAGGAAGTGCGTTGATCGCTATAATTCGATAACTGCAATGCGAGTTCGAAGAATGTTTCAGCTATCACAGGAGCAACCGTGAATATTGTTCTAATATCTCAGTTGGCAGCGGCCGTCATCGGTGCGTTGTTTGTGGCATACAACTTGTTTCATTACGTACTGTTTCTTTTGGTGACCCGACCGAAGGACGCGAGCAAGATCGGCCACCAACTGAATGAATTCGAGCAGCGCCAACTGATTGAGTGGACACCAAAGCCGAACGACTTTCTCAAACATGACGACGAACAGCGCACATACGATGACGTGTTCCGCACGTATCGCGACGAGCAGTCGAACTACAGCACGTGTGTGTTTCCCCGATTGGCATTTTCGCACCCTTACGAGGCCGAATATGCACTTTTGAAGCCGAAAGACGGGATGCGATTCCTGGATCTCGGATGCGGCTCCGGCGCGGCAGCCGAATACCTCGCCGGACGGAGCAATATCGAAATTGTGTGCGTGACCAATTCATCTGTGCAGGCGGAGATCTGCCGGCGGAAATTTGCGAGACTTGGCGGGCGTGGACAGGTGATAGTCATCGACTTCGACAGCCTCGATCTCCCGAATGAATACTTTGATGGCATCTATGCGCTCGAGTCGATTGGCTACACCAAAGACCTGGATGCGTGGCTAGCTAGGTGCTGGCGGATGCTCAAGCCGGGAGGACGGTTGCTGATCCATTCGCCGGGGTCGCTGGATCATTGTCGCCGTACCAAGGATTACCTGAGTGTCACCGCCTTCTTCGAGAATTGGCGCTACAATTTTGTCGGAGCCAATCTTCTCGTCTACAAGATGCGCCGACTTGGCTTCAGTCCAATCCACTATCGGCGACTACCATTCTTGGCCTGGGGGGTAACCTGGAACTTCATTCAACACATGCTGTTGTGGAAGTACCGACTAAAGATGCGCACATTCGTGGAACTGGAGCGAATCATTTGGCGCACATCGAAGGTGTTTGTGTTTGGCAATCCGTACAACACGGTGCTGGCCACCAAACCCACGGCACTATCTTGCTCCCAAACTCATACATCGGGAAGCGGTGGCCTCATTGGCGATGACAAATGTTCCGCCTATTACACACCACCGGGTAGGCAATCTCGCCGGCGGCGGGGGAGAATTTCTGAATAGTAGTGAAGATCACGCCGCCGGACGCGCGGATGCAGTCGCTTGATCGTTGATCGGCACAGTGAATTGCAGGTGATGCTTGGCCCGGCGTTCGGGGTGGCCCATATGCGTCCCCCGTGAGCTTCGACAATCGAACGGCAGATTGATAGCCCCATGCCCATGCCGCCGGGCTTTGATGTAATGAAGGCGTCAAAGACGCGCTCAAGGTCCAGTGAGCTCAGACCTGGACCGGAATCCCGCACTTCGACAAGCACGCCGTCCGGCTCACCTTTAGCGGTGGTGATCACTAGTTCTCGTGACCTCTCGCAGACCGAGTTTACGGCGGCCCCTTCAAAGAGCAACGATCTTCGAGCTCAAGGGTCACGACCCGCGCTCCGCTATTTCGGCGGCTGTCAATCGCGACAGAGAACGATGCCCTCGTCGATGACAATCGCTCGATTGCCTGATCACTATTTCTGCAATTCGAATTTCCTTGCGAAGCTCGTGCAACCTAGAGAAGGCAGATACGATGTTCCAGCTGTCCGAAGGCGGCATATTTCACGATCGGGGGGCCCGAACGCGAACCACAAGTCTCCTGGCCGGGCGCCGGCAGCTGATTGAGCGGTCATGACGGATTTTCATCCGATTTGGCGCGCTGCAGAGCCGATTCGACGTATCCGAGCAGAACCTTCTCGTCGATGGGTTTGGTCAGGTAGCCAACGACGCCCCGACCCAGAGCCCGAGCTCGCGCGCTGTCATCGGGGTAAGCGGTAATCAGAATTGTTGGTATGTCATAGCCAGATCCCACCAAGCGGCTATGCAACTCGATCCCAGTCATGCGCGGCATGTGGACATCAACGATCAAACAGGAGGTATGGCGGAAGTTGGGAGACGCCAAAAAATCCAGTGCGGACGGGAAGGCCTCAATCGTGAAACCCATTGCCTCCATGAGACCCGCTAACGCCGCGCGAGAGTGCTCATCATCATCGACGATCGAAATTTGAATCTCGCTAGACATATCCCCACCTTGATTACTGGGGCTGCGGTCCGCCGCATCTCGCGTTCCGTGTCCATCTCAAGAAGGGCACTGCGCGGCTATCATCGCACCGTAACGACAAGGGTCTGAACTGGCGATTATACGGTGGACGGGCGATGCCATACTTCGGAATCATCGATACTATACTTTGGAATAGCTGATGCAGAACTTCTGAATAGTTCAACTCGGTTTGGGCCACGTCCGAATGCGTGGGCTGATGCCAGGTGGTTGCGCTCGACGCGGCAGCAGGGCCTTCCGGCAACGATTAAAAGCATGAGTTGGTTTGCGCAAGCAACAACCGTCCTCGCTGATGGATCCGCATGCCATCACGAAGCGATTAGGACCGCGGCGACTTTATGCCGAGCGTCTCCGCTATTTTGACAAGCTCGGCTAGAGATTGCGCACCCATCTTCTGCATTACGTGGCCGCGGTGCGCCTTCACAGTGATCTCAGCGACCTTCAGCTGGAAAGCGATCTGCTTGTTCTTTAAGCCAGTAGTTACGAGAGCCAGCACTTCTCGCTCGCGCGGGCTCAAACGGTCGAGACGCGAGTTCAGGTCCGTGAGCAGCTGCTCGGCCTTCCGCCGCGTCCGATCGCGCTCCAGCGCGATCGCCACTGCGTCAAGCATATCTTGATCGCGGAACGGCTTGGTCAGAAAATCCACAGCGCCCGCTTTCATCGCCTTGACCGACATCGGAATGTCGCCGTGCCCGGTCATGAAAATGATGGGAATGGAAGCGTTCCCTTTCGACAGCTCGGTTTGGAAATCGAGACCGCCCACCCCCGGTAATCTGACGTCAAGTACGAGGCAACCCACCACGTCGGGTAACATTTCGCTTTCGAGCAGCTCCGCGGCCGACCCAAACAACTTGACCTTGAAGCCGACCGAGTTGAACAGATCTCCGAGTGAGTCGCGGAAGGCCTTGTCATCGTCAACGACGACGATAGTTGGCTCCTCGGCTACCGCACGCTTTTGAATAGATTGCTGCGCCACGAGATACACTTCCGATACGCGACAACTTGGTGCATAAATATCACCTTCACGAAGGCCGTTCAACACATGACACCGCGCGAGTTCCAGCGTGGAACGCCATGGTTCGTGATGGCGAGAAGTTCGCCAGCTCGATGGTCCTCAGCACCCTTGCTGTAAGCCGGCCGATGAAATGTCAGCTCATCCCGTTCACGCTCCATTAGCAGCGACAGATTTGCGGAACGCCCCTACGATCGCTCTATGGCCTTTGGGCGGGGCCGTTCCCCTTGCGCCGCTTCAGCTTTCGGTCGCGTCGCTGAACTCCCGCGGCGGGCTTTCTGCTTTCTGTTCGCTAAGAGCCTTCCGGCTCGCGGAGCCAAGATGCAAAATCAGTCTTAGCCGGTCGCCGGCGAGCGATGGGAGCGCCGAGTAGGCCAGATCTCCGATTTGCCGTGTGTTAACAGGTTCGGCGGTTTAAAGACCGAAATGATCCGTTTACGTGCGATACCGTGCTCACCGCTACGGTCGCAAGAACGGATTCCGCCAGGGCCATCACTCGTAGATGATGTCTTCTTCAGGCTCGTGAGCTGCTTTCCTAGCGGGCACCGAAAGCCTGATCGTCCTCATCGCAATGTGAGGCCGAGATGCCTCCACCTTCCGAATAGCAAAAGTTGGTCGCGACGTCGCAGGTCATTTATATGTCATGAGAGGAGCCACGCTTCGGCGGTAATCCGTGGGGGCAATTCCCGTCGCCTTCCGGAACGCAGTGGCGAACGCGTTAGGACTGCTGAAGCCTACCGCCCGACTGATTTCCGTCATCGAGCCTGCTCGGTTTGCCAGCAGTAACTTGGCGTGCTCAACACGACGGTTGGTCTGGTATCGATGCGGCGGCATACCGAGCGATCGCTTGAATACCCGGCAGAAATGATACGGGCTCAGACGAGCGAGCTGCGCCAGCGTGCCAATCGGTATCCGCTCATTGAGATGTTCCTGGATATAGGCGGTGACGAGTCGTTGCTGCCACGGTGCAAGGCCACCTTGGAGTTGAGGTTGAACGCTGGGCATCCCGCAAGTGAAACGCGCAACTTCATGTATGAGCAGAGTACCGAGACTCCCGAAGTAGGTCGGGTCTCCTGCGGAGCTCTCGACGAACGTCTTCAGCTTGAGCGCGGTGTGCCATAGCGTTTCGTCTTCGAATAGAAGGCGCGGAGCGTCCGGTAGGTCCGTGATCCCACGCTTAGAAAGAGCCTTCAGCTTCTCAGGTTCGAAGTAGAAGTACATGAGCCGCATCTGCGACCCCTGCGGCTCGTGCCAATCGTGAAATTCGCGGCCAGCCGGCACGAATGTCAGCTTCCGCTCAAGGTTCCGGAGCGCTGATCGCGGCAAACCTTCCACAAATGTCTCTCCGTCGCGGCGCTCCCCCTTCTCGTACATCACGAGCATATGCATGGGAGCCCGATAGTGATGTTGGATTTTGCCTCGGCTGGTGGATCGCACAGATTCGGCGGCCATGCCGTGCCCTGTTACGGTGAGGCGTGCCACAGCCTCGGAAGGAGAGATTTCAACGACGGGATGGATCGCGTTCGCCGCGACGTCACCATCCAATTGGCGAGCTGGATCGAAAGTGGAGCAGTCATGGTCGCCTCCAATGATCGGGGATCGAGTTATCGGAGGCGACACTTGCGAGCCCGAAAGTGGCTGCAGATCTTCAGGGCCATGCTGCGAATCGCGTGGCTTCGATAAATTCTCGCGTAAACGGACTTGCCGGAGCCCGGCGCGCAGCTTGGAGGGCAAAAGTAGTGGGCGGCCTTCTGCCATCGCTTCTCCCGTTCGCTTGAATTGGAGTCGTGCTGTCAACTGATCGTCATCGGCTAGACGCATGGGGTCGAACTCCGGGTTCCTATACAGGATTGCGTTCATCCATTCCGTTGTCGCGATCGTGGTGCCCCTGCTGGGGCTAGTAGGGCCCCGCGTCGGGCCAAGCGGCAGCTTCCTTCGCCCGAAAGCTGCTACAAGCGATGCGGGGTGAGCCTGCCCTGCGGCACGCAAGTCCTCAATTGCACTCGCATTTGCGCGTCTGACAGGAAGGACGAAAGGGAGTTAGACTTTGGCAGACCAGGGCTGCGACTTTTGGATATCCCGGTTTCGACTTAGTTGGCGCGGGACGTCACTTCGCCGATTCTGATTTCTGAAACGTCGCGCGCACGGACCCAATTTGATGAGGTCTCCCTCAACGTCGCGTGCATGCTACAACGCGCCTGACAAGCCGGAAGGCTGGTTCTGCCAGTCCTGCCCGCAACGACTGTTCTTCCACCGCGTGTTATTCGGCCTGCAATATTGGTTCTGACGCATTTTTGGTGCAGCTCCGCTTATCCCGTGCCGATTAGTCTGACCTGAAGCAAATCGAGTTTTCTGCGCCCGTACATGGGGCCAATACGTCGTCGGCGAAGGGCTCGGTAAAAGTCTGACGTCCGCACAGAAAGGCGTCGCAGCGGAAGCGCCGGGCAGTGACCACGAGCTGAACAATTCATCCCGACAGCGGCGGATCAGTCACTTGGCGGCGGTAATGGTTGTGCTCCCACCGGGGAACCGTGCCCGCCCGACGGACGCTGACCGAAACCTCTGCAAGGGCGGACCGTGATAATGGCTCGATCAGCATCTTGTTGAGCACTTTCGACAACAAATCCACTCAGCACCAGACTAGAGCGGTTAAACGATTGTTGTATGGCGGTGAGTCTCTCCGAAAATGCACTACGCGAATTTAAACTGCATCAAAGTTGAGTTAGAGCCCAATATTGCCCCCAAAGCTGGGGTCGGCGTCCAAATTGTGAATGCCGATTGACGCCCGCGTTGGGTATCGTCGAAGCGACGGCTGGAGTGGCCCAACAGGGCGGTGTGCGTGTTCTTCTCTGGTGAAGAGCCGGAATCCTCGCGCGGTCCGCAATGCGAATTGTCCGTGATCGATTAGATCGCGCGCATGCGCTATCAGCAACAACAGATGTTCGCCATGATCATGCTGGGCTTTCGGCTCGGCGACATGCCGCGCATTCTGATCGCTACCACGCCGCTCGTATCAGTTCGTTCCGCTCCATGGTTGGCGTTTGCCTCATGCTGTCGCTCGGTACGCGGGTGCACGGGCGTGGTGACTATGAGAGTCATCGCTCGCGGCGTCCTCTACGGAAGCGGCGCCTAGTGCTTCGTTTGCCCGCGGCACATCCCGATATTTGGGGCCGCCGACTATTCCTAACGATTATTCGTCAACGGCTAACATTCCAAAGTTGAATTATCGTTTTCCAGAACGCACGGCCACCATGCAAGAAACATAAGCGGACAGGTGCCGCGAGGGGCGCCGTTGGGGGAGAACTAGAATGGACGACGAAGTTTCGAAGCGGCACCCGATTAATACGCCGATCAAACCCTTCGCGGAGACCTTGAGTGGTTTTCGCATGCTAGACATCCGAACCGACCGGCTGCTTTCATCGTGGCTGCGAGAGGCAGGCGTTCCTGACGGCGCCCTGAAGGCGAACGAACTTGCCCCCGATTTCCTTCTCCCCGAAGTAAATGGAAAGCTCGTTTCATCTTTGCAATTGCGACAAACTGCACCTTTGATCGTCACCTTCGTTTACGGGACTTGGTCCCCATTGTGCGCAGCTGGTCTACGCGCTCTTCATGAGGCCACCCCTAGTATCCGCGCTGCCGGCGCCAGAGCAATTGCCATAACGCCCGAGGCTGGAGACTTGCTACGCAATATCAAACGTGATCGCCGACTGGATCTGGAAATCCTCTCCGACCTAGATCTTGGGGTGAGCCTTTCGTTCGGCCTGGTGTCCGTGGTGCCGGCGGAGATAGTGAGCCGTCTCTTGCGGCGCGGCCTTGATCTCTGCGCTCCCCATGGCTTCTCCTTTTCCATGTTGCCAACGCCGGCCACCTACGTCCTCGACCAACGAGGGATCGTCCGTCGAGCGTGTGTCGGGCCGGACTCCATCACGGGAGCGAAGACCGAAACCGTGCTTGCGGCCCTGTCCGAATTGGATGGGGCCTAAGCCTCGCCCTTAGAGTCGGACCGGAAATGAGACGAGTGACAGGGGCGCGTGATTTGGATCAAGGAGCCTGCACCTTGTGCGTCATCCTTGCGAACATTGTCGTTGTTCGAGGCAGGGGCAGACGAGCGGCGGAGTTTGTCCAGCGCACTCGTCCAGTCGCGAACACGAGCAACTTTGATAAAGGCATCGAGCGCCGGCGAATACTGCCTCCCCGCCACGGCCAAAAGCTGCACCTCTCGCCGGACGGGGTCGCCCTCAATTGGAATAGCGGTGAGCGACGGCAGTCTGGGAGCGTGCTCTGGCGCCAAGATGGCTCCAAAACCGGCGGATGCCATCTGCTGAAGATGCCCTTCCTGATCGCTCCTGTGCACAACTTTAGGGCCTGG
>NZ_LGHM01000151.1 GCF_001908185.1 Bradyrhizobium sp. AS23.2 | reverse complement strand
GGATCGCGCACATCGATCGCGCGGCCCTGCTCGTCGAGCGCGGTGACGTAGCGCATCCAGCCGGCCACGGCGAGCGCATGCGTCGCGATCGGCAGGTTCTTGAGCAGGCGATCCTGCATCGCGCCGAGCAGGCGTTGCGGAAGTTTTTGCGAGCCGTCCATCGCGATTTGCCAGGTGCGGTGATGCAGTGCCGGATTGGCGAAGCGCTTGAGCAGCGAGGCCCGGTAGGCGGCGAGATCGGTGCCCGCAGGCATCGTCAGCGTCACCGCGGCCTCTTCCATCACCTGCGCGGCGAGACGCGCGAAATGCGGATCTAGCATGGTGTCGGCGATGGTCTCGTAGCCCGCGAGATAGCCGAGATAGGCGAGCGCCGAATGGCTGGCGTTGAGCAGCCGCAGCTTCATCAGCTCGAACGGCTTGACATCAGTGACGAGCTCGACGCCCGCGGCGGCAAGGTCAGGCCGGCCCGCCGTGAAGCGGTCCTCGACCACCCATTGCGTGAAGGGTTCGGTCATGACCGGCCAGGCGTCGCGCAGGCCGAGCGCGGCGGACACCGCATCGCGGTCGGCATCCGTCGTCTCCGGCACGATGCGATCGACCATGGTCGAAGGAAATGCGGCCGTATCCGCGATCCACTTGCCGAGATCCTTCGACCGGAGCGCCGCGAACTGCGTCACGATCCGCTGCACGGTGTGACCGTTGGCGGCGAGGTTGTCGCAGCACAGCACGGTGAAGAGCGGAATGCCGAGCGCCCGCCGGCGCGCCAGCGCAGCCACGATGAAGCCCGGAGCCGAGCGCGGCGCGTCGAGATTGTTCAGATCGTGCACGACATCAGGATGCCGCTCGTCGAGATCGCCGGTCTGCGGCGTATGGCAATAGCCTTTCTCTGTGACGGTGAGGGAGACGATGCGAATGGCGGGATCGGCCATCCTGTCGACGAGCCGCAGCGGGTTCTCGCGTGCGACGACGCTGTCGAGCAGCGCGCCGATGACGCGGTGCCCGGTGCCTTCGGCTGCGCGTATGGCAACGGTGTAGAGATGATCCTGCGGGGCGAGGGCCTCGCGTGTATCCGGGCTGCGCAGGCTTGCGCCGATGATGCCCCAGGAAGCGGCGCCCGTGGCAAGGCAATCGTCGATGACGACGGCCTGGTGCGCGCGGTGAAAAGCCCCCAAGCCAAGATGCACGATGCCGGGCGTGACGCGCGAACGGTCATAGGCCGGGCGTCGGATGGCCGGCGGCAGCCGGTCGAGATTGGCGCGGCCAAGGCGCATGGACGTTTCTCCGTTGCTTTGCCGCTGCTTGACATGGTGCCTGCCCTCGGTCAATTGGTAAGACCAATTATCCAAAATTGGGCCGCAGGCACCGAGCTGGCTGCGCGACCCTTTCGGGGAGGCCAGCGTGCCGCTGGAAGCTGTGGAGGCGAGACGGCTCTATCGCCAGGTCGCCGATCAATTGCGAAGCCTGATCGACAGCGGCGAGTACGCGGTCGGCAGCCGCTTGCCGACGGAGCGCGAGCTCGCCGAGCAGCTCAGGGTTTCTCGGCCGACGGTGCGCGAAGCCTTGATCGCGCTCGAGGTCGAAGGCCGCGTCCGCATTCGCGTCGGGTCGGGCATCTATGTGATCGAGCCTGCTGCCGTTGCGGCGCCCGCAAGCGCGACCGTGATCGAGGGCCCGTTCGAGCTGCTGCGCGCCCGCGAATTCCTGGAAAGCGCGATCGCCGAGCAGGCCGCGCGTGTGGCGACCAAGGACGATATCGCCCGCATCGACGCTTCCCTTCTCGCGATGGAGAATGTCGAGCATCCCGGCGAAGCCTCGATGGTCCACGACCGTGCGTTCCACATCGCAATCGCCGGAAGTCTCGGCAATGCCGTTCTGGTGCGGGTTATCGGCGAGCTCTTCGACCAGCGTCTCAATCCCTATTTCGCGAAGCTCGCCCATTATTTCGAGAGCCCGGGCACCTGGCGCACCGCGCTCGACGAGCACCGCGCCGTGCGCGATGCGATCGCGGCGCATGATCCGGACGCCGCGCGCGATGCGATGCGCGATCATCTGGTGCGTTCGCAGGAGCGTTTTGCGCAGAATTTCGGCGCCGGCGGCGCGGCGGGATCGTCCGCCGGGGGCGACCGGACGGGCCGATATGAGGCAAAGCCGGCAAAACCAAAACGAGCGTCGAAGACGCAGGCCAAAAGCGGCAGCGCGCGGCGGCGATGAGATTGGGCGGCCCGTCTCCGCTTCGGGGCGGGCGAACAAGAAGCAGAGTTGGTAAATGGAGAATAAGTCCGTGTTGAAGAAGATGACGATGGTGCTGGCGGTCTCGGCCGCGGCAATGGTCGCGGCGACCAATCCCGGCATGGCGCAGACCAAGCTCAAATGGGCCCATGTCTACGAGACCTCGGAGCCGTTCCACGGCGCCTCGGTCTGGGCCGCGCAAGAGATCGGCAAGCGCACCAACGGGCGCTACCAGGTCGACGTCTATCCGGCGTCGCAGCTCGGCAAGGAAGCCGACATCAACCAGGGCCTCTCGCTCGGCTCGGTCGACATCATCATCTCCGGCTCGAGCTTCGCGGCCAAGAGCTTCCCGCCGATCGGCGTGACCTACTATCCCTACACCTTCCGTGACGCCGACCATCTCCTCGCCTACACCAAGAGCGACATCTTCAAGGAGCTCGCCAAGGGCTATGAAGACAAGAGCGGCCACCACATCGTCGCGGTGACCTATTACGGCGTGCGCCAGACCTCGTCGAACAAGCCGATCAAAACCTGTGCGGATCTGAAGGGCCTGAAGATGCGCGTGCCCGACGTTCCGGCCTATCTGGCGATGCCGCGCGCCTGCGGCGCCAACACCGCGCCGATCGCGTTCGCCGAAGTCTATCTCGCGCTCCAGAACGGCACCGTCGAGGCGCAGGAGAACCCGCTGACCACGATCGAGGCCAAGAAGTTCTACGAGGTGCAGAAGCACATCGTTCTGACCGGCCACATCGTCGACCACCTCAACACGGTGGTGGCGGGCGCGCTCTGGAAGAAGCTCAGCGACGAAGACAAGAAGATCTTCACTGACGTGGCACAGGAGGCGGCTGCCAAGGCCACTGAGGAGATCAAGCAGAACGAAGCCAAGCTGGTCGCCTTCTTCAAGGAGAAGGGCCTGACCGTGACCGAGGTCGACAAGGGCGAGTTCCGCGACATCGTGCTGAAGAACGTTCCGTTCGAGACCTTCGGTTATCGCAAGGCCGACTGGGAACGGATTCAGGCGGTCAAGTGACCGACGCCCTTGCTGTAAGACCCTCATGGTGAGGAGCGCGAAGCGCGTCTCCGGACGATGCGTTGCATCGCCGAGCGAACCATGAAGGCCCGGGTGTCGCTCAGGCGTCGCCCGGGGCCATCCTTCGAGACGCTTGCTTCGCAAGCTCCTCAGGATGAGGAGCGGAGCCAGCTTGCGCAGTAGAGCTAAGTCGTCGTTCCGGGTTCGGCTCTGCCAGCTGCCCCGGAATGACGATCGAGAGTTTTGGGGAGTAACCACCATGTCGACCGCCGAAACGCACCGGCAGATCACCGCGGACGAGATCGCCCATACCTTCGAGGAGGAGGCGACGCCGAAGGTCGATCTCGGCATCTACGCTTTCGAGGACTGGGTCGCGCTGGCGATCTTCTGGGTGATGGCGCTCGCCGTCTTCCTCCAGTTCTTCACCCGCTATGTCCTCAACGACAGCTATGCCTGGACCGAGGAGATCGCGACCTATTGCCTGATCGGCGTGGTCTTCATCGGCGCGTCGATGTGCGTAAGGCTGTCGCGGCATATCCAGGTCGACCTGGTCTACCGCTATTTGCCCCACCCCGTGGCGCGCGCGCTGTCGACCGCGATCGACCTGATCCGGATCGCCTTCTTCGGCTACGCCATCAAGCTGGTCTGGGTCTACATCCAGATCATCGGCGACGAGTCGATGACCACGATCAATCTTCCCAAGGATTACGTCTACTACGCCGTGCTAGTCGGCTTCGTGCTGATGTTCGTGCGCTCCGTGCAGGTGGCGCTGCAACATTTGCGACAGGGCTATTCGATCCTCGAACGCCCCGGCGCCTACGACGGTTTTGAAGGGTAACGTCATGCTGCTGTTGCTTGGAGGCTTTCTCGTCCTGATGCTGCTCGGCGTTCCCGTGGCGATCGCCATGGCTGCGTCGTCACTGCTCTACATTCTGGTCAGCGGCGTGACGCCTGATGTCACGCTGGCGCAGCGCATGATCGCCGGCGTCGAGAGCTTTCCGCTGCTCGCCGTGCCGTTCTTCATCCTGGCCGGCAACCTCATGAACATCGCCGGCGTCACCGGCCGTATCTACAAATTCGCGGTCGCGCTGGTCGGCTGGATGCGCGGTGGCCTCGGTCACGTCAACATCATCGGCTCGGTGATCTTCTCCGGCATGTCCGGCACTGCGATCGCGGATGCCGCCGGTCTCGGCACCATCGAGATCAAGGCGATGAAGGACCACGGCTACTCCACCGAGTTCTCCGTCGGCGTCACCGCGGCTTCGGCGACGCTCGGGCCGATCATCCCGCCGTCGCTGCCCTTCGTGATCTACGGCATGATGGCGAACGTCTCGATCGGCGCGCTGTTCCTCGGCGGCGTCATTCCGGGCATCTTCATGACGCTGCTTATGATGGCCACCGTCACCTATTTCGCGCACAAGAACAAATGGGGCAGCGATACGCCGTTCTCCTGGCCGCAACTCGGCTCGGCCGGCCTCGAGATCGTCATAGTGCTCGCTTTCCCGTTCGCGATCTGGCTGATGACGCTTGCCGGCATGTCCACCAACATGGCGGTCGTCATCGGTCTCGGCACGCTGCTCGTGATCGACTGGTATTTCGACTTCTCGGCGGTGATGGCGCTGATGGCGCCGGTGATCCTGATCGGCGGCATGACGCTCGGCTGGTTCACGCCGACAGAGGCTGCGGTGGCGGCCGTAATCTGGTCGCTGTTCCTCGGTCTCGTGCGTTACCGCACCATGACGCTGAAGACGGTGGCGAAGGCGACTTTCGACACCATCGAGACCACGGCCTCGGTGCTGTTCATCGTCACTGCAGCCTCGATCTTCGCCTGGCTGCTCACGGTATCGCAGGCGGCGCAGATGCTTTCGGACTGGATGCTCAGCGTCACCCACAACAAATGGGTGTTCCTGGCACTCGCCAACATCCTGATCCTGTTCGTCGGCTGCTTCATCGACACCACGGCGGCGATCACGATTCTGGTGCCGATCCTGCTGCCGATCGTGCTCAAGCTTGGCATTGATCCGATCCATTTCGGTCTGATCATGACGCTGAATCTGATGATCGGCCTGCTGCATCCGCCGCTCGGCATGGTGCTGTTCGTGCTCGCTCGCGTGGCAAAGCTCTCGGTCGAACGCACAACGGTCGCGATCCTGCCCTGGCTGGTGCCGCTGATGATCGCGCTGATCGCGATCACGTACATTCCCGAACTGACGCTCTGGCTGCCGAAATACATGGGACTCTCCAAATGACCTCCATAGCTCTCGCCGCAACCCTGTTCGGTCCCGAAGATCTGCGCATGATCGAGCATCCGCTCGACAAGCTCGCAAAGGGCATGGTGCGAATCCGCTTCGGCGCCGGCGGCATCTGCGGCTCGGACATGCACTACTTCCGTCATGCGCGGACGGGTGATTTCGTGGTGAAGTCGCCGCTGGTGCTCGGCCATGAGATCTCCGGCGAGGTCGTGGAGATCTCCGGCTCCGCAACCAACCTGAAGGTCGGTGACCGCGTCGCCGTCAACCCGTCGCGCTGGTGCGGCCATTGCCTCGCCTGCCGCGAGGGCCGGCCGAACCTCTGCGAGAACATCTTCTTCATGGGCTCGGCGTCGAAGACGCCGCACATGCAGGGCGGCTTCGCCAATTACTTCGACGCGATCCCGGCGCAGTGTGTGAAGATTCCCGACCACGTGTCCTATCAGGCCGCGGCGCTCGCCGAGCCGCTCGCGGTCTGCCTGCACGCGGTCGCGCGCGCCGGCAACATCGAGGGCAAACGCGGCATCATCTTCGGCGCCGGCCCGATCGGGCTTCTGACCATGCTCGCCGCACGGCGCACCGGCATGGCCGACATCACGGTGGCCGATATCGCGCCGGCGCCGCTCGCTTTTGCGAGCCGGCTCGGTGCCTCCCACGTCGAGAATGTCGCGGGTGGGGAAGAGGGGCTGAAGGCGCAGGCCGCCTCACGCCCCTACGACGTCGCCTTCGAGGTCTCGGGCACGGCCGCGGGGCTTGCCAGCGCGATTGGCATCGTCAGGCGCGGCGGCACGGTGGTGCAGATCGGCAACCTGCCGGGCGGCCAGATCCCCACACCGGCGAATGCCGTGATGGCGAAGGAGATCGACCTGCGCGGCTCGTTCCGCTTCGGGCTCGAATTCATGACGGCGGTGGAACTGATCGGGACCGGCAGCGTCGACGTGCTGTCGCTGGTCACCGCCGAGCGGCCGCTGTCGACCGCGCCCGATGCGCTGCGGCTTGCGCTCGACCGCTCGCAGAGCGTCAAGGTCGTGCTGACCGCGAACTGATCCAGGAGAACTTTGATAATGCTGCAGGGTTGGCGCTGGTACGGGCCGGATGATCCGGTGTCGCTCGACGATGTCAGGCAGGCCGGCGCGACGGATATCGTCTCGGCTCTGCATCAGGTGCCGATCGGCGAGGCCTGGACGCGCAAGGACGTCGAGGAGCGCAAGAACTTCATCGAGCACGGCCAGCCCGGTCGCTCGCAACTGACCTGGTCGGTGGTGGAATCGATTCCGATCCCCGACGACGTCAAGCGCCTGGGGGCTAAGGCGACGCGGTCGATCGACGCGTGGATCGCGAGCCTGGAGGCGGTGGCCGCCGCCGGTATCAAGATCATCTGCTACAACTTCATGCCGGTGGTCGACTGGTGTCGCACCGATCTGGAATGGGAGCTGCCGAACGGCGCCCGCGCCATGCGCTTCGACCAGGACCGCTTCGCGGCCTTCGAGCTGCATATCCTGAAGCGCCCGGCCGCGACCGCCGAATATTCGCCGGAGCAGCAGGCGCGCGCGAAAGAGCTCTTCGACAAGATGAGCCAGGCCGATATCGACTATCTCATCATGGTCATCGCCAGCGCGCTGCCCGGATCGACCACCGAGCCGATGACTATCCCGCAATTCCGCGACCGGCTCGGGCAGTATCGCGACATCACGCCAAAGATCCTGCGGCAGCATCTCGCCGAGTTCTTGGGCCGCGTCGCACCTGTGGCCGAGCAGCTCGGCGTCTCGCTGACCCTGCATCCGGACGATCCGCCGCGGCCGTTGTTCGGCCTGCCGCGCGTGGCTTCGACCGCCGACGATTATCAGGCCCTGTTCGATGCAGTGCCGTCGAAGGCGAACGGCATCTGCCTGTGCACAGGTTCGCTCGGCGTACGCGCCGAGAACAACCTGCCGGAGATGGCCGAACGCTTCGGCCCGCGCATCGCCTTTGCGCATTTACGCGCGACCAAGCGCGAGGCCGACGGCCTGTCGTTCTACGAGTCCGATCATCTCGACGGCGACGTCGACATGGTCGCGGTGCTCAAGGCGCTGCTGAAGGAGAACGCGCGGCGCTCGCCCGACCAGCAAATCGTCTTCCGTCCCGACCATGGTCATCGCATGCTGGATGATCTCGCCGCGACCAAGCGCACCAATCCCGGCTACACCGCGATTGGCCGGCTGCGCGGTCTCGCCGAGCTCCGCGGTGCGATCCGCGCGATAGAGCATCAATAGGGGTGTGACGGGCGGCCTCCTGGCGGCCATCCTTCGAGACGCCCGCTTTGGCGGGCTCCTCAGGATGAGGTCCTGTTTCGCGGCGAAGTCTTAGACCCTCATGGTGAGGAGCGCCGCCTTGCGGCGCGTCTCGAACCATTGAGGCCCAGCACGCTCGCGGAGTTTGTCAAAGTTCCCGCCCTATGCGAAAGTAGGGCCATTCCAATTTCGATCGACGCATTGCAGCGGAAACCATTTGGGAGCTGGATGTGAGCATTCTGGTCGAACTCCCTCCCGATCAATACGATCGGAACGCATTCGCGAAATTCAACAAGGATGCTGCCGATTTCGATCTCGGCGTCGCGCGCGCGATGATGTGGATGTCGCAGCTTGCCTACGAGACCCACGTGCCTGATACGATCGAGGCTGTCGCGGCCCTCTGGAACCTGGCTGATGTCAGGACGCTGATACAGCCGGTGAAGTCGACGCTTCCGGTGTCGGACAGCCGCGGTGTCATTGCGCGAAAGGACGGCGCGACCATTGTCGCCTTCGCCGGCACCGATCCCCTCAACCTGTTGAACTGGGTCAGCAACTTCACCCTTGGCCGCCCGAACGCACTCGTCCACGAGGGTTTCCGTGAAGCGGCGGCGGCCCTCTGGAACGACGTCAAGGCGGCGCTCACGGCAGCAGCAGCGGCGGGCTCGCCGATCTTCATCACCGGACACAGCCTGGGAGCGGCGATTGCTGTGGTCACCGCCGATTTGGCGCGGCAGCAGTTGCAGCTCACCAAGGCGCAGATCTATCTCTACGGCTGCCCGCGTGTCGGGCTCACCGAGTTCGTCACCCCCTACGACACCACGTTCGGCAAGACGACCTATCGTCTTGTCCATGGCGCCGATGTCGTGCCGACCGTTCCGCCGCCTCAGCTCGATTTCGTGCATGTCGGCCGCTACCTCACTTGCCAGCAGGGCGCGAAGTTTGACGCGGGTCAATTGACGCCCGGCACCGGCTCCAACGAGCCGCGGCCGGACGCCGGATTGATCGCGCAGCTCGTCAGCCTGTTCGGCGGGAAATCACCGAACACGCGGACCGGCGCTGTCGGAAATCTTTCCGTGCTGCTGCCGTCGGGGATCGGCGATCATCTGCCGGACCGCTACTACGCGGCGCTGACGCCCGCTCAGTAGCAGGCGGCTGTCGATACTGCCGCACTCTCGGTGTCATCGTCCGAGCGGCCGCAAGGCGTTAGTCTGGACAGGGTTGTCCGGCGGCTGCCCACAGAGCCATGTCTTTGACATGCTCCTCGAAGGTACCCGGCGGTGTCGCGCGGCCTGCTCCGGGCGCCCAGGCGCGAGGGATAAAGCCGTTCAGCGATGCATCGTGCCGCAAGTGCTCCAGCAGGCCTACGGCGTCGCGACCGCCGTTGCGTTTGGGATCCTTCAGCTGCGCACAGATCTCGGCGCCACTTTTGCCGAACCAGACGAAATCGGCAGGGGCGAGCTGCCAGTCGATGCCGGCGCGCGGCGGCGCCGGTGCCGGCTCGTTCGCCTGGGTGGAGGTCATGTGACAGCTCGAGCAGGGAATCGCCTCCGCGCCGATGCGGCTCTCTCCGCCGTGGATGTTCATGCCATGCACCCGGGGCCTGGTTTCACCTGCCGGCGTCCATAGCGGAATCGCCCTGGCGTCGACGTGGCAGTTGGCACAACGCGGATGTGTCACCACGGCTTCAATCCTTGTCCAGGCCTCCAGCCCCTCGGCGCGACTGACGCTGCCCGGCGGGCCTACGTCCTTCGCGGCCTCGTCCTTGGCCGCGACAAACCCGGTGAGGGCCGCGGTTGCCGAAGCCGCGAAGACGACCGCAATCAGAGATCTGTTCATGACAAGCCTCAAACGAAATCGATGAACGTGTTGAAAGGCATTTCGCGAAGTTGACGGGATCGACCACCTTGCCGACATCGACTGCGACCCGGACCTTATCGATCCTGATGCCTCTGTCCGTCTTTGTCACTTCGACGACTTCGGCTGGTCGGTATCCTACTTCAATTCACCCATCACTTTCGAGCGAGCGTCCAGGCGCGTCATCGACTTGCCCGGCATTCGCCATTTGGACGGGTCGCGCGGCATCGTGGCCATCGCTTGATTGCGCCATTCGGATTGTGTAATTTTGAATCAGCGCCGATTTGATACTCAGCTTGCGGGCGCTTCTAAAAATGCAGCTAAAGAGACCGCTATCCCTGCATCGTCCCGCATTGCGTGAATCGTCGGCCATCTCGAATGGGGAGGGCTGGATGAAATTTGCCGCCATCGCGGATGTGCACGGGAATCGTCCCGCGCTTGAAGCCGTACTTGCCGACATTGCCGAGCTCGGCATCAACGAGGTCGTAAACCTTGGTGACCACGTCAGCGGTCCGCTCGAGGCGGCCAGAACTGCGGACCTGCTGATCGAACGCGGCTTTCCGTCGGTGCGGGGCGATCAGGACCGAATTCTCGTCGAGCTCTGGCAGGCCGGCACCTCGGCTCGCAGCGATTTCCAACAGCTCGAGCGCAAGCATTTCGATTGGATGGCAAGCATGCCGCCCACGCTGAGGTACAGGGAGCAGGTGTTCCTGTGTCATGGATCGCCACGGGACGACGCGGCTTTTTGGCTCGATCATATCGCCGACGATGGCAGCGTACGCCCGAGCGGGATCGAGGCCATCGAGGCCGGAGCTGAGGGGATCGACGCCCGCCTCATCCTCTGCGCACACACCCATATTCCGAGAGTCGTTCGCCTGAGGGACGGGCGAATGGTCGTCAATCCCGGCAGCGTTGGGCTGCCCGGTTACGATGGGAAGGCGCCTGTTCCTTACGTGGTCGAGGTCGGCACGCCTCACGCGTGCTATGCGATTCTGGAGCATGCCGGGGAGGGCTGGCTCGCGACCCTCCGCTACGTGCCCTACGACAACACGGCCATGGCCGCACTGGCGCGCAGCAAGGGAATGCTCACCTGGGCGAGCGCGATTGCAACGGGTTGGGTGCAACGGGAGAGCGGGTAGTCCCGGCCGCCGGGCTTTGACCAGTCCTGCGCCATCACTTCTGTTCGTTAGTGCACGACCAGCACCGGCACGCTTCCGTCCGCCAGGACCTCCGATGTTTGACTCCCCAGGAATAGCTTCTTGAGACCGCGGCGTCCGTGAGAGCCCATGACGATCAGGTCGCAGCCTCCGGACCTTGCTGCTTGGATGATTGCAGTGGCCGGGTGCGCATTCGGGACATGCAAGAGCTTTGCGGATATCCCGATCTGGTCCGCCATGGTACGCGCTTCATCAAGGACTTTGCCGGCACGTTCCTTGGAGGCTGCGTCAAAGGCATCAACCTCCTGCTGCGACGGTATCCATCCTCCGGCGTGTCCGCCCCCGTAGTCGATCGGCAGCGGTTCAGTCACGGCGATGACTGTCACCTTGGCATTCAAGGCCTTGGCCAAGGCAATCCCATGCTTGAGGCCGTTTCTCGCGACATCCGAGCCATCCGTGCTCAGGAGAATATGGGCGTACATTTGGGAGCTCCCTTTCTCGACGACATTGTCTCCATCTCCCGGCGCGCTGGTTTGACCTCAACGCGGGTCTGCGCATTCATGGACAGACCAGTACGGGCGTTTTCGCGTGCGCCAGCACCTTGTTCGTCACGCTCCCGATGAGGAGCGCGGAGAGCCCGCTGCGCCCATGCGATGACATGACAATGAGATCGCAGCCCTTGTCCGCGGCTGCGGCGATGATGGCTTGATGAGGTTGCCCGCTCTCGCCTTGAATCGTCTCGCAGGAAACACCAGCCGTCCTGGCCGAACTTGCGGCGCTGTCCAATACGCTCTTGGCCTGTTCCTTGCGCAGCTCGGCATATGTTGCGATTGCTTCAAGGAACCGGCCTGACACTTCGGCAAACGGTTCCACGACGAAGATGAAAGACACTTTGGCTCCGAGGGATTTCGCCAACGCCAATCCGTGCGTCACCCCACGCTCTGCTAGCTTTGACCCATCTGTCGGAATGAGAATATGCCGGTACATGCTACCTCCCGATTGTCTGGACGTATCGCCGCCTTGCGCAGGTCAGCTGGGCTCGCCTTTCGGATGTAGTCTTGAGATAAATCAATCTATACAGATGTCCGCAAATCCGCCAGCCCGGACGTCTGCCGAGGTCCGCCATGGCGCCGTTGCCAGAGGCTCGCAGGAACTCGTGCCGCCTGACTGCCGTGCGCCTCACATCGAGCGACGAGGTTGGCCCATCGAACAACACCGCATCGGCATTCACCGGGACCGCGTGTCCCGGGGAGCCCAGGCTGGAGCTGCGAAGTGTTGCGCGAGAGCAACGTTGTGCTCTTCTTCGCCAAAAGGCGCAATTTCTCGGGCCGTCGTTTGAATATAGTAGGGTGATTGCCAATCCTCGAATTGCTGACCGCTATCCCCACTTGTTCCGAATGCGGCTTCTATCAACACGAGACGGTTCAGCAGGATGGGGGCGAGAGCCATTTTCATCTCCTGGAGCCTCGTTAGCCAGGCTGCCGCGGTTCCGCAGAACTTCCAGTTAGGTTGGACTCAAATTCGCAATCGGGTGGAGTGAACTCTGACGCATTCATTGACGTTCGCGATTGGTGACATTCACGGGTGCTTCGAGGAGCTGCTCGCGCTGCTTGCCGTGTGCGACATTGCCGGTCATGGAGAGGATACCCGGTTCGTCTTCATCGGCGATTATGTCGACAGAGGGCCCGACAGTCGTCGGGTTGTGGAGTTTCTCATCCGGCGGCAATCGGAGCAGGGACGTCGCTGCATCTGCCTGCGCGGCAATCATGAGGAGATGTTGATCCACGCTGCCGGCAGGCATCGCTCGGATCGCGATCTCATGAATTGGTGGGGGAATGGCGGCGAACGGACCCTCGAGAGCTACGGTGTCGATGACCCCGGCGATCTGCCTGCCGAACACCTGGCATGGGTTCAGAAGCTTCCGCTGACGCACAAGGACCAGCATCGGCTTTTCGTCCATGCCGGGGTCCGGCCTGGCGTCCCGCTGTCTCTTCAGTCGCAAGAGGATCTGCTCTGGATCAGAGAGCCATTCCTCTCGTCCCCCGATGATCACGGGCTATTCGTCGTGCACGGGCACACGCCGATCACATCCGGGCGTCCCGATCTGCGAGCCAATCGATTGAATCTGGACACCGGCGCATGCTTCGGCGGCCCGTTGACAGCGGCAGCATTTTCGAGCGGCCGGCGTGCGCCGCTGATGTTTGCCACGAGTATGGGCGATATCGTCCGCTTATAGCCGGACGTCCGTGGAGCAGGGCGGCCGATGAAAGCGCGCTCTAATGCGTCTCGTGAAACCGGCTCAAAAACGCCTTCAGCCGTTCGCTGCGCGGCTGGCGGATGGTCTCTTCAGGCGTGCCGATCTCGGCCATGACGCCGTCGTTCATGAAGCCGACGCGGGTGGAGACGTCGGCGGCGAAGGCCATTTCATGCGTGACCAGCACCATGGTCATGCCTTCGGCGGCAAGGCTGCGGATGACGGAGAGCACTTCACCGACGAGCTCAGGATCGAGCGCCGAGGTCGGCTCGTCGAACAGCATGACGTCGGGCTTCATCGCGAGCGCGCGGGCGATCGCGACCCGCTGCTTCTGGCCGCCGGACAGGCGGCTCGGAAAGGCATCGGCCTTGTCGGCGAGGCCGACCTTGGCGAGGAGATCGCGGCCGAGCGCGTCGGCTTCGGTCTGCGCCATGCCCTTCACCTGCACCGGGCCCTCGGTGACGTTGCCGAGCACCGACATGTGCGGAAACAGATTGAAGTGTTGGAACACCATGCCGACGCTACGCCGGAGCAGCGCGAGCTGCGCGTCGCCCGCGGCGCGCACGCCCTTGCCGAAGGCGAATTTGTGCATGCCGACCGCAAGCTCGCCCTGCTGCGGCATTTCGAGCAGGTTCAGGCAGCGCAGGAAGGTCGACTTGCCGGAGCCGGAAGCGCCGATCAAAGTGACGACCTCGCCGCGTGCGACCGAGAGCGAAACGCCCTTGAGCACCTCATGGTCGCCGAATGCCTTGTGGATGTTGTTCGCGACCAGCGTCGCGCCGTTCGCACTCATCGATGCGCCCCCATCTTCAGCTCGACCCGGTCCGCGACCAGCGTCAGCGGGAACAGCACGACGAAATAGAGCACGGCAATCGTGGTATAGACCTCGAGCGGCTTGTAGCTCGACGCGGTGATCACCGTGCCCTGGTAGAGGAGATCGCCGACCGCGACCACCGACACCAGCGAGGTGTTCTTCAGCTGCATGATGGTCTGGTTGATGAAGGAGGGGATCATCACTTGCGTGGCCTGCGGCAGCACGATGCGGCGAAAGATCTTGCCGCGCCGCATGCCGATGGCGCGGCCGGCTTCCCATTGGCCGGTGTCGACGGCCTCGATGCCGCCGCGGAATATCTCGGCATAGAACGAGCCGGCATAGAGCGACAGCGCGATGAAGCAGGCCATCGCCGGCGTCATGTCGACGCCGATCAGGACGGGCAGGGCGTAGTAGACCCAGATCAGCTGCACCAGCAGCGGCGTGCAGCGGAACACCTCGATATAGAGACGCAGCGGCACCGTGACCCAGCGCGGCGCCGTCGTGCGCAAAATGCCGACGAACAGTCCGATCACGAGACCCGCGACCACCGTGGTCACCGTGTAGAACACGGTGACCAGGAGCCCTTGCCAGATCAGGCCCCAATACGGCTTGAGCGCCGCGAAGTCCCAGACATACATGGCCGATCAGAACTGCACTTCGCTGGGGAGATCGTCGGCGGTGAGTCCGACGGCCTCAAAGCCCTTCAGCATCCATTCGCGGGTCTGGCCCATCGAGCGGTTGTAGTCGGCCCAGGCGCTGAGGAAATCCTTGTAGCGGCGATCGCTCTCGGCGCGGATGCCCATGTTGGTCGGTAGCGTGAGCAGCGGCCGCGGGATCGCGAGATCGCCGAGGTTCGGATTCTTCTTCAGGGTCGACACCGAAAGCACTGCCAGCGACACGTTGCAGTCGGCGCGGCCGGTTGCAACGGCGAGGATCGCCTCGTCGCGGTTCTTGAAGCCAAGGATGTTCGCCTTCGGGCAGTAGCGGCGCGCGATCGTCTCGTGGGTCGAGCCGATATCGACGGCGATCTTGACCTCGGGCTTGTTGAGGTCGGCCCAGGTCTGCGGCTTGGCAAAACCCTTCTTGGTGATGACGGTGAAGGAGTGCACCAGGATCGGCGTCGAGAAGTCGATCACCAGCGCGCGCTCCGGCGTCGGGTTCACGGCGAAGGCGAGGTCGACCTTGTCGGCCTGCAGGTCGAGGATCTGGTTGCCCCAGGTCGATTCCAGCGTCTCGAGCTTGGCGCCGAGCTTGCTGGCGATGTCCTTGGCCATCTCGATGCAGGCACCCGACCACTGACCGGTCGCGAGATCCTTATGGAAGTAGGGCTCTTGGCCGACGATGACGGCGACCCGAAGCACGCCATTCTTCTTGATGCGGTCGAGCGTGGAGGTCGGTGCGGTGTCAGCCTTGGCCGAGCCGCCTGCGGCAGCAATCGCTGCGCCTGCCAGCGCCACGGTGGTGAGAGCGTCCCTGCGATTCATCGTTTCTGTCTCCCTGGAATTTGGGTCGGATTGTCTCCGGCCGCTGGACTATTTCTGTATTCAGGATAAAATGCAATACGGTATTTCAGATTGCTGACCATTTGTGCGGCAAGGCAGAGATGAGCCCAATATCTTGGCAGGATTGCGCAAAATTCCTCGCGGGCAGGGATTGCAAATCGCATTCAAGTCTGAATACAAATCTGAACGCAATTATCTCGTGACCTGAAGGAGAGCCTGTGCACGCTCTATTCGTCGATGCGAACGACACCCTGGCAGCGGTGACCGACAAGCTGCTGCGCTCCCAGGACCTGCCGGTCAGCGTCAACCCCAACCCCTCGATCAAGCCCGACGAGCTGCCCGGCCTGCTCGGTGACGCCGAGATCATGATCGTCGATCACACGGCGGTGCCGACCGCGATCGCCGAGAAATGCGCGAAGCTGAAGCATGTCGTCTTCCTCGGCACCGGCGCGCGCAGCTACATGAATCCGGAAGAACTTAGCCAGCGCGGCATCTCCGTCCACACCATCAAGGGCTATGGCGACACGGCGGTCGCCGAATGCGCGATCGCCCTGATGTGGGCATCTGCCAAAAGCTTCGGTGAGATGGACCGCGGCATGCGCGAGGGCAACTGGCTGCGCCGCGACGCGGTTCAGCTCACTGGCAAGACGCTCGGCCTGATCGGCTTCGGTGGCATTGCCGCTGAAGCCGCGCGCATGGCGGCGGGCTGTGGCATGAAGGTGATCGCCTGGAACAGGACGCCGAAGACGCATCCCGGCGTCGAGTTCGTTTCGCTGGAGAAGCTGCTCGCCGACAGTCACGTCGTCTCGCTGCATCTGTTGCTCAATGACGAGACCAAGGGCTTCCTGTCGCGTGAGCGCATCGCGCAGATGCGGCCCGGCAGCATTCTCATCAACACCGCGCGCGGCGCCGTCGTCGACGAGGACGCGATGCTGGATGCGCTCCGCTCCGGCCATATCGCCCATGCCGGCCTCGACGTCTTCACCGTCGAGCCGCTGCCCGCAGGCCATGCTCTGACCAAGCTGCCGAACGTGACGCTGTCGGCGCATTCGGCGTTCCGCACGCCGGAGGCGAGCGACAACCTCATCGGTGCTGCGCTCGACCACTGCCGTCGCATCATCGCCGCCGGCAAGTAAAAGTTAAGGACATCCCATGTCGGACATCACCCGCATCGACCAGAACGCCCGCCGCAGCCGCGCCTCCGTGTTCGGCGATCTCGTTTTCCTCGCAGGACAAGTGGCGGATACCAAGACCGCCGACATCACCCAGCAGACCCGCGAGGCGCTGGCGAAGGTCGACGACATGCTGGCGCGCGCCGGCACTGACAAGTCGCGCCTGCTCAGCGTGCAGGTCTGGCTCAAGACCATGGACGATTTCGACGCCATGAACGCGGTCTATGATGCCTGGGTCGTTCCGGGCAACGCGCCGACGCGCGCCTGCGGCAAGGTCGAGCTCGCCGACCCCGCCTATCGCATCGAAGTGATCGCGATCGCCGCGCGCAGCTAGAGGCTGGTCCATGACTGTCCAGGCTCCCGCATCAGGCTTCCGTCCGGCACAGCGCATCAGCGCGATCGGCGTCTCCGAGATCCTCAAGATCGGCGCGGTCGCGCAGCGGCTGAAGCGCGAGGGGCGGCCGGTGATCGTGCTGGGCGCCGGCGAGCCTGATTTCGATACGCCCGATCATGCCAAAGAGGCGGCCGAGCGCGCCATTCGCGCCGGCCAGACCAAATACACCATCCTCGACGGCACGCCGGAACTGAAGGCGGCGATATCAGAGAAATTCCGCCGCGAGAACGACCTCGTCTATGCCGCGGACGAGATCACTGCCGGCGCCGGCGCGAAGCAGGTGATCCACAACGCCTTCATGGCGAGCTTAAGTCCCGGCGACGAGGTCATCCTCGCCGCGCCCTACTGGACCAGCTACGCCGACATGGTGCGCATCGCCGACGGCACGCCGGTCGATGTGCTCTGCCGCGAGGAGAACGGCTTCCGCCTCGATGCCGCCGACCTCGAACGCGCGATCACGCCAAAGACGCGCTGGCTGCTGCTGAACTCGCCGTCCAATCCGACCGGCGCGGCCTATTCGGCGGCGCAGCTTCGCCCGATCCTGGATGTGCTCAAGCGCCATCCGCATGTCTGGCTGATGGCCGACGACATCTACGAGCACCTCATCTATGACGCCATGCCGTTCGTGACCGCCGCGGCGCTCGAGCAGAGCCTGAAATCACGCACGCTCACCGTCAACGGCGTCTCCAAGGCCTATGCCATGACGGGCTGGCGCGTCGGCTATGGCGGCGGTCCGCGCGAATTGATCGCGGCTATGGCGGTGGTGCAGAGCCAGAGTACCACGAATCCGTCCTCGGTGAGCCAGGCCGCCGCGATCGCAGCGCTGACCGGACCGCAGGATATCTTGATCGAGCGGCGCGCCGCGTTCCAGCGCCGCCGGGATATCGTGGTCGATGCGCTCAACACCATCGACGGCGTCACGTGCCGTCGGCCGGAAGGCGCGTTCTATACCTATGCGAGCTGCGCCGGCCTGATCGGACGCCGCACGCCTGATGGTACCAGCATTGACAGCGATGCCGCGTTCTGCCGCTACCTGCTGGAGAGGCATGACGTGGCCGTGGTGCCGGGCAGCTGTTTCGGCCTTGCACCTTATTTCCGCCTGTCCTACGCCACCTCGGAACAAAACTTGCGCGAAGCCTTAAAGCGCATCGCCAAAGCCTGTAGGGAGCTGTCATGACCATTCGCAACACCCGCACCGGGGGCCAGATCCTGATCGATCAGCTCGTCGCACAAGGCGTCGAGCGCGTCACCTGCGTGCCAGGCGAGAGCTATCTGGCAGCCCTCGATGCGTTGCATGACAGTCCGATCGACGTCGTGATCTGCCGCGCCGAAGGCGGCGCGGCGATGATGGCGGAAGCCTATGGCAAGCTCACGGGCCGGCCCGGCATCTGCTTCGTCACCCGCGGCCCCGGCGCAACCAATGCCAGCCACGGCGTCCACATCGCGATGCAGGATTCGACCCCGATGATCCTGTTCGTCGGCCAGGTCGACACCGGCATGCGCGAGCGCGAGGCGTTCCAGGAGCTCGACTACAAGGCGGTGTTCGGCACCATGGCGAAATGGGCGGTCGAGATCGATCGCCCCGATCGCATTCCGGAGCTGGTCGCGCGCGCCTTCCGCGTCGCGATGCAGGGCCGTCCGGGTCCCGTGGTGATCGCGCTGCCGGAGAACATGCTGACCGAGACCGCGGCGGTGGCCGATGCGATGCGCATCGAGCCGGCGGCGAGCTGGCCCGCGCCTGCTGACATCGAGCGCGTTGGCGCCATGCTCGCAAGCGCCAAGGCGCCGCTCGTCATTCTCGGTGGCTCGCGCTGGACCGATGAGGCGACCAAGAGCATCGCGCGCTTCGCCGAACGGTTCGACGTGCCGGTTGCGACCTCGTTTCGCCGCGCATCGCTGATCGACGCCGATCATTCGCACTATGCCGGCGATCTCGGCATCGGGCCGAGCCCGGGCCTGAAGGCGCGCATCGAGGGCGCCGATGTCATTCTGCTGATCGGCGGCCGCATGTCGGAGATGCCGTCCTCGTCCTATGCGCTGCTCGACATTCCGACCCCGCAGCAGAAGCTGATCCATGTGCATCCCGGCTCCGAGGAGCTCGGCCGCGTCTATCAGCCGGCGCTGGCGATCCAGGCGACACCCGCCGCGTTCGCCGCTGCGGTCGAAACGCTGAAGCCGGCCGGCGCGGTTGCCTGGAAGGGCGAGGCCGCGAAGGCGCATGCCGATTACCTGGCCTGGACCGACAAGGCGCGCGAGCTGCCGGGCGCGTTCCAGTACGGCCAGGTCATGACCTGGCTGCGCGACCGCCTGCCGAAGGACGCGATCGTCTGCAACGGCGCCGGCAACTATGCCGGCTGGATTCATCGCCATCACCGCTTCCACAGCTTTGCGGCCCAGCTCGCGCCGACCTCGGGCTCGATGGGCTATGGCGTTCCGGCGGGCGTGCTCGCCAAGCGGCAATATCCGGATCGCGTCGTCGTCGCCTTTGCCGGTGACGGCTGCTTCCTGATGAACGGCCAGGAGTTCGCGACCGCCGTGCAGTATGACGCGCCGCTCGTCGTCATCGTCGTCGACAACTCGCAATACGGCACCATCCGTATGCATCAGGAGCGCGATTATCCCGGCCGTGTCGTCGGCACCCAGCTCAAGAACCCTGATTTCGCGATGTATGCAAAAGCGTTTGGCGGCCATGGCGAGCGTGTCGAGCGCACCGAAGAATTCGCGCCGGCGTTCGAGCGGGCGCTCGCTTCGGGCAAGCCGTCGATCCTCCACTGCATCATCGATCCGCGCGCGATCTCGGTCGGCAAGGATTTTGTGCCGCAAGTGAAGGCTTAGCCAATGCCTGAAGGCCGCCACATTGCCATCATCGGAGCCGGCGCGGTCGGCGTGATCAGCGCCATCGAGGCGCTGCGCGAGGGCCATCGCGTCACGCTGATCGACGCGGGCGAGCCCGGTGGCGAACAGGCGGCGAGCTATGGCAACGCCGGCTGGCTGTCGTCGCATTCGGTGATCCCGCCGGCGGAGCCGGGCATCTGGAAGAAGGTGCCGGGCTATCTGATGGACCCGCTCGGGCCGCTCGCGATCCGCTGGTCGTATTTGCCGAAAGCCTTGCCCTGGCTGATCAAGTACCTGCTCTCGGGCTGGACCGAGGCGCGCGTCGAGAAAACGGCCTTTGCGCTGCGCGACCTGTTAAAGGACGCGCCGCTGCTGCACAGGAAGCTTGCGGAAGAAGCGGGGGTTCCTGAGTTGGTCGAGCGCAACGGCGTAATGCATGTCTTCCCGTCGCGCGGCAACTTCGACAACGATCTCGGCTGGCGCCTGCGCAAGCGCGTCGGCGTCGAATGGCTGGAACTGTCCGCCGACGAAATGCGTCAGCGCGAGCCGGACCTGCATCCGCGCTACACCTTTGGCGTGGTGGTGGAGGAAGCCGGCCGCTGCCGCGATCCCGGTGCTTACGTTGCGGCGCTCGCCAATCATGCGATCGCCAGCGGCGCGAAGGTCGTCCGCGCCAAAGCGACCGGGCTCAAGCTTGGCGGCAACAAGCTCGTCGCCGTTCTCACGGAGACCGGCGAGATTCCTTGCGATGCCGCAGTCATCGCCGCCGGCGCGCATTCGAAACGGCTCACCGCATCGGTCGGCGATCCGCTGCCGCTCGAGACCGAGCGCGGTTATCACGTCATGATCGAGAATCCGGAATCGGGGCCGCGCAGCTCGATGATGGCGTCCGACGCCAAGATGGTGGTGAACTGGACCGACAAGGGCCTGCGCGCCGCCGGCACCGTCGAGATCGCCGGCCTCGAGGCTGCGCCGAACTGGAAGCGCGCCGAGATCCTGCGCAACAACCTCCTCAGCATGTTTCCGAAACTGCCGAAGGACATTCCGGCCTCGCGCATCAAGACCTGGTTCGGCCATCGGCCGAGCATGCCCGATGGCTTGCCCTGCATCGGCCATGCGCGGGCGTCGCGCGACATCGTCTATGCCTTCGGCCACGGCCATGTCGGCCTGGTCGGCTCGGCCCGCACCGGCCGTCTCGTCGCCCAGCTCCTGAGCGGCAAGCAGCCGGAAATTCCGCTCGCGCCGTTCGCGCCCACTCGCTTTCTCTGAGATCGCACCATGACCAATTCTGCCAACTCGTCCTCCCGCATCGCCCGTGGCGGCAAGGCCATCTATGGCGCGCCGCTCGGCATCCTTATGCTGGAAGCGCGCTTTCCGCGTATTCCCGGCGACATGGGTAACGGTACGACCTGGCCATTCCCGGTGCTCTATCGCGTCGTGAGCGGGGCGTCGCCGGAGAAGGTGGTGCTGAAGGGCGCGGCCGGCCTGCTGCCCGATTTCATCGATGCGGCCAAGGATCTGGTGCGGCTCGGGGCCGAAGCCATTACCACCAATTGCGGCTTTCTCTCACTGTTCCAGAAGGAGATCGCGGCAGCCGTCGGCGTGCCGGTCGCGACCTCGTCGCTGATGCAGGTGCCGTGGGTGCAGGCGACCTTGCCGCCCGGCAAGCGCGTCGGTCTCGTCACGGTGTCGGGTTCGACCTTGACGCCGGCCCATCTCGAAGGCGCCGGCGTGCCGCTGGACACGCCGCTGGTCGGCACCGAGAACGGCAAGGAGTTCTTCCGCGTCCTAATCAAGGCCGAGAAGGACGACATGGACGTCGCTCAGGCCGAGCGTGACGTGGTCGAGGCGGGCAAGCAGCTCGTCGCCAAGAATCCCGATGTCGGCGCCATCGTGCTCGAATGCACCAACATGCCGCCCTATGCGGCCGCGCTGCAGGCCGAGGTCGGGCTGCCCGTCTACGACATCTATTCCATGATCACCTGGTTTCATGCTGGACTGCGCCCGCGCGCCTTCGCCTGATTCCGGCCGTCGCAAAGCTCTGAACAAGCGCTGCTCGAGCATGATCCGGAAAAGTGTGCAGCGGTTTTCCGAAGAGAGCATGCTCAAACATTAGGGCGTCGTTTGCATTGCAATCGCTACCACAGCCCCGGTATATTGGGCTGTGTTCGGGTATGAATGCAGCTTATGAAGAGCAACGTGGAACTGGCTTCCGATAGTATCGTCGATCGCGTGTATGAACAGCTCAAGGCGATGGCCGTGAGCTATGAGTTCAAGCCGGGCGAACGGCTCAACGAGGGGGAGCTCGCCAAGCGTCTTGGCGTGAGCCGCACGCCGCTGCGCGAGGCGCTCAACCGTCTCAACACCGAGGGCTTCCTCCGCTTCACGCCGGGCAAGGGTTTTTTCTGCCGCGAGCTCGACGCGCACGAGATCTTCGATCTCTACGAGCTCCGCAAGTCGATCGAGATCGCCTCGATCCGGCTCGCCATCAAGCGCGCGAAAGACGAAGACATCGACGCTCTCTTGAAATTCCTCGAAGCGACCGGTCCCGATCCCGGTGAGCGCTCCTCGGTGGAGCTCGTCGAGTTGGATGAGACCTTTCACGAGCGGCTGATGGGAATGTCGAACAATGCCGAGATGCTGCGCGTGCTCCGCAACGTCAACGCCCGTATCCGCTTCGTGCGGTGGATCGACATGGACCGCATCAACCGCTCCAACACGCAGGCCGAGCACCGCGCCGTCGTCGAAGGCCTGAAGGCGCGCGACGAGGCCGCTTGCGTCTCGGTCCTGGAAAAGCACATCGACCGCCGCCTCGACCGCATCACCTCCGCGATCAAGGAAGGCTACGCGCAGATCTATATGCCGGCGGCGGCGAGGTCTGCGGCGAATTGAGGGACTCTTCACCTCGCCCCGCTTGCGGGGAGAGGTCGAATTCGAGCGAAGCTCGAATTCGGGTGAGGGGGACTCTCAACGAGGCCAACTGCTAGCGTCCCCGCGGAGACTCCCCCTCACCCCAACCCTCTCCCCGTAAGCGGGGAGAGGGAGCGTTAGCATCACCGCTCGCGGCCAAGCCGCTATACAATCCCTCGATATCTGCTTCTGCCAGACGGTCAGAGCTTTCGCGCCCGGACATCGCTAGCGTGCCGCTCGAATGTCACGGAGACAAGCGGTGCACAGCCCTCAACCGAATCTCGAAACACGTACCAGTGACGATTGGCCGTCCGAGCTCTATCGCGTCCTGAAAGCCGCCGACGTACGGCAGATGTCGTATGTGCCGGATGCTGGCCACAGCCAGCTCATCCGCCTGTTCTCGGCCGACCGCGACGTCACCACCAATGTGCTGACGAGCGAAGAGGAGGGCGTCGCCATCGCCGTGGGCGCCTGGCTCGGCGGCCAGCGCAGCGTGCTGCTGATGCAGTCGAGCGGGGTCGGCAATTGCATCAACATGCTGTCGCTGTCCGCGATCGGCCGCTTTCCGCTGCTGATGCTGGTGACGATGCGCGGCGAATGGGCCGAGTTCAATCCCTGGCAGGTGCCGATGAGCCGGGCGACGCAGCCCTCGCTGGAGGCGATCGGCCTGAAAGTGATGCGCGCCGAAACGCCGGAGGATCTCATCGAGACCGTCGAAGCGGCCGCGGCGCTCGCCTATGAATCCGATCAGCAGATAGCGGTCCTGATAGGGCAGCGCCTGATCGGCAAGAAGAAGTGGTGATCGATGTCCGATTCCTCCCAACTCGATCGCCGTGCCGCCGTCGCTGCTCTCCTCAGGAACCGTGGCGATACACTGGTCGTCTCCGGTCTCGGCTCTCCGACCTACGATTTGCATGCAACAGGTGACCGCGACGACAATTTCTATCTTTGGGGCGCGATGGGCGGCGCCGCGCTGATGGGACTTGGCCTGGCGCAGGCACAGCCGGCAAAGCGCGTCCTCGCTTTGACCGGCGATGGCGAGCAGCTCATGGGGCTCGGCGGCATCGCCACCATCGGCGTCGTGCGCCCGCGCAATCTCGACATCGTCGTGATCGACAACCAGCATTTTGGCGAGACCGGGATGCAGGCGAGCCACACCGGACGCGGTGTCGATCTGACGGCGATCGCCGCGGCCTGCGGCTTTGCCGCGACCGGGACCGTGCGGTCGATCGCGGAGGTGGAACGCCTCGCAGCGCAAATCGCCGAGCCGGCCGATGGCCCGCGGCTCTTTGTCATCAAGGTCGTGGCCGAAAATCCGCCGCGCTCGCTGCCCTCGCGCGATGCTGTCTTTATCAAGAACCGGTTCCGTGCTCATCTCGGCTTTGCGGCGGCCTGAGCCGGGTGTCTCACCCGGCGCCGGCTTGCCCCGAGCAGCTATTCTGGAGTGAGCCCCATGAAAATATCCGGCAAGGTCGCTGTCATCACCGGCGCGGCGCGCGGCATCGGCAAGGCCTGCGCGAAACGATTCCTCGACGACGGCGTCAAGGTGGTCATCTGCGACGTCGATACGGATGAGCTCGAGAAGACGGTCAACGAGCTGGGCAGACCCAAGGACCTGCACGCCGTGCATTGTCACGTCGCACGGCGTGCGGAGGTCGATCGCGCGGTGGCGACCGCGGTCCGGGAGTTCGGCCGGCTCGACATCATGGTCAACAATGCCGGCGTCGCCCGCAACCAGGATATCCTAGATATCTCCGAGCAGGACTTTGATGACGTCATCGGCATCAATTTGAAAGGCGCGTTCTTCGGTGTCCAGGCGGCAGCGAAGCAGATGATCGCGCAGGGCGGCGGCGGGGTCATCATCAACATGTCGTCGGTGAACGCGCTGCTGGCGATTCCGACGCTTGCGACCTACGCCATCTCCAAGGGCGGCATGAAGCAGCTCACCTCGGTCGCCGCCGTGGCACTGGCCCCGCACAACATCCGCGTCGTGGCGGTCGGGCCGGGCACGATTTTGACCGACATGGTGGCGTCCTCCATCTACACCTCCGAGGACGCCCGCAAGACCGTGCTGTCGCGCACGCCGATCGGCCGCGGCGGCGAACCGAGCGAGGTCGCCTCCGTCGTCGCGTTTCTCGCGAGCGACGATGCGTCTTATATCACCGGGCAGACGATCTATCCCGATGGCGGCCGGTTGATTCTGAACTACACGGTCCCGGTGAAGGACAAGTAGGGGGTGACTGCCGGGACACAACCAACGCTGTCATGCCCCGCCACCGGGTCTCGCCTTCGGCGAGCCCGATGACAGGCTCCGGCGGGGCATCCAGTACGCCGAGGCGCTTCGGTTCAATCGCTGACGTCACGGAGTACTGGATCGCCCGGTCGAGCCGGGCGATGACTGGAGCAAATGGAGCGAGTGTCCTCTAATATGGTCGCTGCACGCCTCACTCCGCCGCGATCGTCATCCCGTAGCCGAGCCGCTTCGAGATGCCGCCGGCGCAATCGCGAAGCGCATGGGCGATGGGGCTGTCCCAGCGGGCATCAAAAGTGCCTTCCGGCCCCATCGCGGTGATGACCAGCGCGACATGACCGGCGTGATCGAAGACCGGCGCTGAGAACGCATTGACGCCGGGCAGGGGATCGCCGAGTGCGCGGGCGAGGCCGTGCTTGCGGACCTCGGAGAGCATCTCAGCGACCTTCGCGCCTTTTACCGCGCGCTTCGGATTGTAGCCGACGCCGTGACGGTCGAGGCCGCTTCCGAGTGCGGCATTGATCGTCTTCCCAGGCAGGAAGGCCGCGAAGGCGCGCCCGGTCGCGGTCTCCAGCAGCGCCATCACCGAGCCGGCGCGCATCACGATATGCATGGGCTGGCCGGGCTCTTCGAGCTGCACCACGGTCGGACCGTGCGTGCCCCATACCGCGAGCGAAACGGCGTGCCCGATCTGGCTCGCGAGTGCCGCAATCTTCGGCTGTGCGATGCGTACGCCGGAGAGCCGGCGCAGGCTGATCAGGCCGAGCTCCAGCGCCAGCGCGCCGATCTCGTAGCGGCCGGTGGTCTCGTCCTGCTCGATCAGCCCGATGCGGGAGAAGCTGGCGAGATAGGGATGCGCCTTGGCCGGCGTCATGCCGGCCTCGCGCGCGAGATCGCGCAGCATCATCGGCTCGCCGCTCCTGGCGAGAGCGCGGAGCAGTTCGCCGCCGACTTCGATCGACTGGATGCCGCGGCTTTCCCTCTTCATGCGCCTCCTGGCGTGCGGCTCGCTTACGCCGCGTCGCGCTTGGCTGCGCTGTCGGCGAGATGACGGCCGGCAATGTAGCCGAAGGTCAGCGCCGGCCCAAGCGTGATACCGGCGCCGGGATAATTCCCGCCCATGATGCTCGCCATGTCGTTGCCGGCGGCATAGAGCCCGGGAATCACCCGGCCCTCGGCGTCGAGCGCGCGCGCGTTCTCGTCGGTCACGATGCCGGCATAGGTGCCGAGATCGCCGATCACCATCTTGATGGCGTAGAACGGGCCGTTCTCGACCGGCGCGACGCAAGGATTCGGGCCGTGCAGCGCATCGCCCTGGTAGCGGTTATATGCCTTCGAGCCCTTGCCGAAGGCGGCATCATGGCCTTGCGGCGCGGTCGCATTGAACTGCTTGACGGTCTCGGTGAAGGCCTTGGCATCGATGCCGGCTTTCGCCGCAAGCGCCTCCAGCGTGTCGCCGCGCATGAGATAGCCGGTATTGAGATGATGACCTGTCGGCATCGGGAAGGGCGGCACGCAGCCGAGGCCGTATTTGCGCAGCGTCTGGTGATCGCAGACGAGGAAGGCGGCGATCTCCTCGCCGGGCTTGGCCGCCTTGATCATGGCCTGGACAAAGTCGTGGTAGGAATTGCCCTCGTTGGCAAAGCGCTTGCCGTCGCGCATCACCGCGATTACGCCGGGCTTGGCACGGTCGATGAAGTGCGGCATCACGCCCTTCGATCCGTCCTTGCGCGTGGTGAGCGACACCGGCACCCAGGCCGCCGCGTTCGGCAGGCGATCCTCGACACGTCCGCCGGCGCTTTCCGCAAGGCGCAAACCGTCGCCAGTGTTGCCGGTCGGCCCCGGCGAAAAATGCTCATTGCCGGTCGGCGCGTGCGGAAACATCTTCCTGCGCCGCTCGACGTCATGCGGAAATCCGCCGCAGGCGAGCACGACACCCTGCCGCGCGCGGATACGCACGTCACGTCCTTCACGCGAAACGATCGCTCCGGTCACTGCGCCATTGTCGACCGTCAGCTCGCGCACGGGCGAGGACAGCCACATCGGAATCTTCAGGTCGAGCGCGGATTTCGCGAGGCGCCCCGCAAGCGCATTGCCGTTGGTCAGCGTCATGCCACGGCCATAGCGCAGCACATCCATCAGATGACGCGACAGGCGCTTTGCGACGTAGACCGCCGAGGTCAGCGACTTCGTCACGCGCATGAAGTGGATGATCTCCTTGCCGGAGCCGAGCATCATGCCGAATACGGTGAGCTCGGGCAGAGGCATGCCGAGCGTCTTGATCTGGTCGCCGAGTTCGCGGCCATCGAACGGCCGCGTCACCATCGAGCGGCCACCCTGCGCGCCGCCGGGCGCTTCGGCATGATAGTCCGGGAAGACCAGCGGCATGTCGAAGCGCAGTGCGGTCTTGGTGGTGAAGAAATCGACTGCTTCGGGGCCGGCGCTCAGGAACGCATCGACACGCGCGGCGTCGAAATTGTTACCGGCCTCGTGTCGCAGATAGGTGCGGGCCTGCTCCGGCGTTTCCTCGATGCCATAGACCTTCGCGAGCGAGGTGCCGGGAATCCACAGCCAGCCGCCGGATCGCGCGGTGGTGCCGCCGAAGCGCGGCTCCTTCTCGACGATCAACACGTCGAGGCCGCGATAACGCGCGGTGATCGCGGCCGACATGCCGGAGGCACCCGATCCAGCCACGAGCACATCGCACTCGTAAGTCTCAATTGCTTTGTGCTCGTTGCCAGTCATGCGGGCCTCACTTCTTCAGGAGCGGACACTTGGATTCGGAGACCGGGCGATAGGCGTCCTCGCCCTTCACGGTCTTGACGATCTCCAGATAGTCCCACGGCTCCTTGGACTTTTCGGGCGACTTGACCTTGGCCAGATACATGTCGCGGATGACGCGGCCATCTTCACGAAGCTTGCCGCCATGAACGAAGGCGTCCTCGATCGGCAGCTCGCGCATCTTGGCCATGACCTTCGCCGGATCGTCGGTGCCGGCAGCCTTGATGGCCTTGAGATAGTGCAGCACCGAGCCATAGACGCCGGTCTGGATCATGGTCGGCATCACGTTGGTGCGGGCGAAGAATTTCTTCGACCAGGCGCGAGTCTGCTCATCCATGTTCCAGTACGACGCAGTCGTCATATAGGTGCCCTGCGCGGACTTCAGCCCGATCGCGTGCACGTCGGTTTCGAACATCAGGAGCCCGACGAGCTTCTGGCCACCCTGGACGAGGCCGAACTCACCGGACTGCTTGATGGCATTGTCGGTGTCCTGGCCGGCATTGGCGAACGCGACCACGTCGGATTTTGAGCTCTGCGCCTGGAGAGCAAAGGACGAGAAGTCGGCGGTGTTGGTCGGATGCCTCACGCCGCCGAGCACTTTGCCGCCCATTTCGTTGATGAAGCGCGTGGCGTCCTTCTCGAGCTGCTGGCCGAAGGCGTAGTCCGCCGTGATGAAGTACCAGGATTTGCCGCCTTCGTTGATCACGGCCGAGGCCGTCACCTTCGACAGCGCATAGGTGTCGTAGGCGAAGTGCACGGTGTTCGGGCTGCACAGCTCGTCGGTCAGCGAGCTTGCGCCGGGGCCGGAGAGCAGCGCGATCTTGTTGCGCTCGCGCACCATGTTGTGGACGGCGATCGCGATGCCGGAATTGGGGATGTCGACGACGGCGTCGACCTTGCCGTTGTCGAACCAGCCGCGCGCGATCTGCACGCCAACGTCGGTCTTCATCTGATGATCGGCGCTGATGATCTCGATCGGCTTGCCGAGCACGGTCGGCCCGAACTCCTCCACCGCCATCTTCGCGGCTTCGACCGAGCCCGGTCCGCTGTTGTCGCGGCCCCAGCTCGACAGATCCGTCAGCACGCCGATCCGGACCACGTCGTCGGAAACTTGCGCGCTCGCCGCAGTGGTCATGGCTGCCGAAGTCATGGCCGCGAGCATGGCGCAGGCCAGAAGCCCTCTCATCGTCGTTCCCTTCTCTAGATTGGCCGCCAGGCGCGGCTGCTTGTCCCAGAGATGAATTAGATATTGGCGAATTAGTTTGTCAATGATGAATTATCGGATCGGCTGGGTTCCCTGGGGGTGCGCGCGCTCAACGGCAGGCGGCCACGTCCTGTATCACCAGAAAAGTGATGCTGGCGGGCGGAAGGCGGATCTGACCGGCCGGTGCAACTCGCGGCGCGAGGTGGGGCAGATCGTCGCTGTCGGTCAAGGCGAGTGTCGTGCCGTTCAGTTGCACGCTCGCGCTTTGGAGGCGGCGTGCCCGAAGCGTGTAGCGCTCGGCGCGCGCCGCCAGCGTCACGGCGCGCGATCCACGTTGCGACGTGTTGATGAGGAGCGCGGACGCCGCGCCTTTCGTCGTGGGATGACAATGCGCATAGGCGTGAATGGCCCGCGTCGAGGCCATGCGCGCGTCGAGCACGGCCGTTCCCATCAGGCGATGCCAGAGCAGCGCAGCCCAATAGTTCGGCCGTGGTCGAAACGTCTTTTCGTCGAGCAAGCCGTAGTCGCTCCCTGCGAGCGTGTTGTGCATCACCACCTGCACGCCGGCTTTGGCCAGGCGACCGAGCTGATCGAGATAGCGAAAGGTGTCGAGAAAGGTCGCGTCCCAGGGACTGCCGCCGCAGGCGGCATCCGCGGTCTCCGTCAGCCAGATCGGTTTGCCCGGCTCGAACTCGTCGCGCAAGCCGCGGTAGACGGCAAGCGCGACGTCGGTCCGCGACAACCAGGCCTCGGATAGCGCCTGGGCCGGATCGTCGTGCACGCCGCAGCGGGGCGAGAGCGTGTTGTAGTGGTGATAGGAGACGCGATCGAGTCCCGGGCCCGATGCGGCGAGCAGGTCGCGCGTGTGGATGCCGGTGGCCGAGGGCGAGGCGGAGTCGCCGACGGAGCCCGGCCCGACGATTAACGTCTCGGGAGACGCGCGCTTGATCCACGTGCGAAACATCTTGAAGTCGCGGCCGTATGCATTCGCGTCATATCCCACCGGCGCGCCATTGTTCGCTGCAAGCGTCGGCTCGTTCATGAATTCGGCGGCGGCGACGCGGCTGCCCAGCGATCGCGTAAAGTCGACGAGGCGCTGCGCGTGGTCCGGCGTCCAGGCGCCGTCAGCGTTGCGGCTGCCGGGACTGACGGCGAAAGAGGTCACGATCTCCGCATCGGCCACGCGCGCGAAGTCAACGACGCCGTGCCATTGCGTGCGGCTGAGCACGGTGTTGAAGCCGGCAGGCGGTGCGGCCGGCGTGCCGTCGGTGTCGGCGAAGAAGGTCGCATTCGCCCAGGTGCCGCTCACGCGCAAATAGGCCGGCCCGAGCGCTGCGGTGAGCTTGCGCAGGCGCGGGTTGACTAGATCGATCGGCGGTCGATAACTGTAGCGATCGCGGCGCCCGCCTCCTTGCGCATAGGGTTTCCAGAACCGGCCGCCGGTCACCTCGACCATTTCGACATTGTAGGACTGGAAGCGGGTATCGATCGTGCCGATCGCTCTCATCTCCTTGGGAGCGATGATCTCCGCGGCCTTGCCGACTCCCGGCGATATCGCGATGACGAGCAGCGCCACGCCGGCGGCACGGATGGCGCGCGCAGGTGCGGTCCGACTGCTCCTCCCGGTCGCCTGCATGGCGGTCGCCCTGTCTTGTCAAATGACGATCCTAGCGCGTTATCCGTATGATGCGTTGCGAGAACCCGCCGTGCACGGAAGCCGCGGCGGCGAAAACGCGGGAGCTGATCGCGCCGGTGCTGGGCAGCGACTCGATCAGGTTGGCAATCTGGAACAGCTTGACGACGTCGGGAAGTTGAAGCCATTGCTGACCGCGTGATAAGTCAACCAACAACAAGAAAACAATCGAGGAAATGCCCATGCGCGGGGTTCTCCGACGCTCCTGTGAGGCAGTTCTGTTCTCCGGCTTCGCGGTAGCCGCAACGGACCCGGATGTCTGCGCGCGGAAGGTTCGGGAGTTCTTCGATCGCGTAAAAACATAAGGGACGAGTCCGAATAAGCCCGCCAAGAGGCTCGGACGAAACGCAGAACGAAAGGGAGGGAGCGATGAGCTTGAGGCGAATGATTGCCGGCTATCTCGGCGCGACTGCGCTGTTGCACGCCGGTGCAGCGATGGCGGCGACTGTCGAGGTATCCGCCAACGACATCGGCGGACAGGTGATCAGCGACAAGGGAGCGGAAGCCGGGGTTTGGGTGATTGCCGAGACCAAGGACCTGCCGACAAAATACGCGAAAGTGGTGGTGACCGACGATCAAGGCCGGTTCGTCATCCCGGAGCTTCCTGCTGCCAACTACAAGGTTTGGGTGCGCGGCTACGGCCTGCAAGACACGGAGCAACAGGACGCTCGTCCGGGCAAGGTGCTGGACTTCAAGGCCGTCGTGGCCTCGCCCAAGCAGGACGCGCAGAACTATCCGGGCATGTACTGGTACTCGATGCTCGACATCCCCGAGCCCGAGGAATTTCCCGGTACCGGCGACAAGGGCAACAAGATGCCGGAGACCATGAAGTCGCAGGCCCAGTGGGTCGATACGGTCAAGAACATGTGCCAGTCCTGCCACGCGCTCGGCACGCGCGGCATCCGCGAGATCCCGAAGGTGTTCACCGAGGGCTACGACTCCCACACCGCATGGGCGGTCCGCACCCAGGCAGGCCAGGCCCAGGAATACATGGCGACGGTGCTGGCCAGCATGGGCCCGGAGAAGGTCTACGACCTGTTCTCGAAATGGACCGATCGCATCGCGGCCGGTGAATTGCCTTTCGACAAGCCCGAACGGCCCAAGGGCATCGAACGCAACGTCGTGTTCACGATGTGGGACTGGGCGGCGCCGACGCGCTATCAGCACGATGCGATCTCGACAGACAAGCGCAATCCGCGTGTCAACGCCAACGGCCTGATCTACGGATCGTCGGAAGAGAGCTCCGATCTCGTGCCGACGCTCGATCCCGTGAAGAACGTCGCCGGCACCATCAAGCATCCGTATCTCGATCCGAACACGCCGTCGTCGACCGATGCTCCGCGAGGAACGTCGGCCTATTGGGATGACGAGCCGATCTGGGATGGCCACACCAGCATCCACAATGTGATGATGGACGAGCAGGGCAAGGTCTGGTTCACGGCGCGCCTGCGTCCGCCGGCCAATCCTGACTATTGCAAGCAGGGCTCGGATTTGCCGTCGGCGAAGGTGGCGCCGCAGGCAACCTCATTGCGTCAATTGTCGCGCTTCGACCCCGCAACGGGCAAATGGGACCTGATCAACACCTGCTTCACAACCCATCACCTCTACTTCGACGACGATGCCAACCAGACGCTGTGGACGAGCTCCGGCGGTCCGGGCCTCGGCGGCGGGGTGGTCGGCTGGCTCAACACGAAACAATATCGAGAGACGCTTGACGACGTGAAATCGCAGGGCTGGACGCCGCTGATCATCGACACCAACGGCAATGGCAAGCGCGATGCCTATGTTGAGCACAAGGACCCCGTCGATCCGGCCAAGGACAAGCGTATTGCCGCGTCCTTCTATGGAATCATGCCGAGTCCGGTCGACGATTCGATCTGGGGCCAGGCGATGGATCGCGGTTTTTCCCGCATCGACCAACCCGGCTACATCATTCGCGTGATGCCCGGGCCAGACCCGGCTAACACCGCGCTGGCGGAAGTTTATCAGCCGCCGGAGGGTACGTTCGGCCCGCGCGGCCTCGACATCGGGCTGGACGGTGTGGTGTGGACGGTATTGTCGAGCGGGCATCTCGCGAGCTTCGACCGCAAGCTCTGCAAAGGGCCCCTCAACGGACCGATGACTGCGGACGGCAAGCAGTGTCCGGAAGGTTGGAAGACCTGGCGCATGCCCGGACCGCAATTTAAGGGACTCGACGCCAGCGGCAGCGCAAACCACGCCTATTATGTCTGGGTGGACCGCTACAATACGTTCGGCTTCGGTGCGAACGTGCCGATCGCAAGCGCAAATGGCAGCGAGTCGCTGCTTGCGCTGGTCAACGGCCATTTCGTGAATATGCGCAATCCATACCCGCTCGGTTTCTTCACCAAGAATGTCGACGGCCGGATCGACAATCCGGACACCGGCTGGAAAGGACGCGGCCTGTGGAGCACGACGGGAACACGGGCGAGCTTCCATGGAGAGGGCGGCAAAGAGGCCTCGCCCAAAGTCTACAAAGTACAGATGCGGCCCGATCCATTGGCCCATTGAGCGTTTGACCCTATGAATAGCCGGCTGAAAGTCAGCGGCCAAGAAAACGGAACAGAACCATGACAAGAACCTCTCGACGTGACGTGCTCGCCGCCGCAGCCGCGATGACCGCGGCCACGATCGCCGAAGCCGCTCCGGCCGCAGCGCAGGCCGGCCCGAAGCCGATCTTCCCGGTGCCGATGGTCACGATCCCGATCGTCGGCGAGGCCCAAGTGTTTCAGGTCCGCCGCATCTACTGCATCGGCCGCAACTACGCCGCGCATGCGATCGAGCGTGGCTCGGATCCGAACCGCGAGCCACCCTTCTTCTTCCAGAAGCCGACGGACGCGATCCAGAACGTCGCGATCGGCGAGATTGCCGACCATCCCTATCCGTCGCTGACCAAGAACTATCATCACGAGGTCGAGCTGGTTGCCGCGCTGAAGTCCGGCGGCACCAACATCCCGGCCGAGAAGGCACTCGACCATGTCTACGGTTACGCGCTCGGCCTCGACATGACCCGGCGCGACCTCCAGAACGGGATGGCCGCGGAGAAGAAGCCCTGGGAGATCGGCAAGAGCTTTGACCACGCCGCAGTGATCGGGCCGATCCATCCGGCCGGCAAGACCGGCCATTTCGAGAAGGGCGCCATCTCGCTCGCGATCAACGGGACGGTGAAGCAGAGCTCGGATCTGAGCAAGATGATCTGGAGCGTGGCCGAGCAGATCGCAAAGCTCTCGGAAGCGTTCGAACTGAAGGCCGGCGACATCATCTATTCCGGCACGCCGGAGAATGTCGGCCCGGTGGTGAAGGGCGACGTGCTGCTCTGCAAGCTCGGGGGCCTGCCGGACATGTCGATCAAGATCGTCTGACTGTCTTCACCTCTCCCGCGCTTGTCCGCCGAAGCTTCAGCGAAGGCGGATGCGCGGAGAGGCCGGATTGCATCGCAGATGCGATCCGGGTGAAGGCACGGCTATCGCACGCGACGGTTGAGAGGGTGCCGAACGCGCTCGGCCTGCATGGTTCGAGACGCCCGCTTCGGCGGGCTCCTCACCATGAGGGTCTGATATTTCGCCGCGAAACGCGACCTCATCCTGAGGGCCCGCCGAAGGCGGGCGTCTCGAAGGATGGCGGCAGGCGAGACGACAGCCCTCATATTGCCGGAGTTCCATCGGCGATTGCCCCGTGTTGGGCAACGAACAAACGTTCTGCAGCCATATTTGAGTAAGAGTGATCTCCCGCAAGGGAGGCGCTCCGATGAACAAAGCTCTGATTACTGCCGTCGTGATGTTGGCTGGCGTGCCTGCAAGCGCCGTCGCGCAGGAGCGCGCTGGTGCTGCGGCATTGGGAGCCGTGTCAGGCGCCGTCGTGCTGGGTCCGATCGGCGCGGTCGCGGGCGCGGTTGTCGGTTATACCGCCGGACCTTCAATCGCACGGTCCTGGGGCGTGAGAGGTTCGCGTACGGCAAGACATCGGCAGCCGGCGCGTCGCGAGGCGTACCCTGTAGCCGCGACCGGCGCTTTGCCGCGTACACGCGAGGCGATGGATGCCAGCGGCCAGATGAGAGCTGCCAGCACTCCGCCGGCTCAAGCCGCGCCTGCTGTGGAGCCTGTTCAAGCTGCTCCCGCGGTGCCGGCAGAGACTTCGGCGCCGCCCGTTCAGGGATTCGAATGAGGTCAGCTCAGGCTGTCGTCTTCGGCCGCAGCCGGTCGACCGTCCGTGCGATCAGTGCGGCCACCTCCGGCACCTTCGGGCCGATGCGAAACTCGGGCCCTGCGACGACGACGGAGAGACGGCGGTCGCCGATCGGCAGCGGGATCGCGGCGCCGGCGAGGTCGCGGCTGTAGTCGGCAAAGCTCTGACAATAGCCGCGCGCCATCGAATTGCGCAGCTCGGTCTCGACCGCCTCGATGCTGATCGGCGTCGACGGGCCGTACTGCTTGAATTCGATCTTGCGGTAGACGGAGTCGCGCTCCTCCGGCGAATATTGCAGCAGCAGCGCGCGGCCGCTCGCGGTGGCGTGGATCGGCACGCGATGGCCGATGGTCGCGAAATAGCGGATCGGGGCCCTGGATTCCACGACGTCGATGAACACCGCCATCACGCCGGCCGGCGCCACGATCGAGGCGGTCTCGCCGGTCTCGGCGGAGAGATCGGCGATCAGCGTGTGCGTCCAGGGCGGCAGCGGCTCGACCTCGGAGATCAACCGCGCCATCGCCAGCCACCGTGGCGTCGGATAGAATCCGGCGCGCGGCCGCGGCTCATAAAGATAGCCCTTCTCGGAGAGCGTCGCGAGCAGGTTGAAAGTCGACGAGCGCGGCCAGCCGAAATGATCGGCGATCTCGGCAAGCGTCGCCGGCTTCCTCGTTTGCGCGAAGAATTCCATGATCTCCAGGACGTTTGCGGCTTGGCGAACGATCATGGTGGCGCTGCGTCCTGAGCTATGGCTGGCCGAGAATCTTCTTCGCGGCGCGAAGATGCGGCTTGTCGATCATCATGCCGTCGAGACGCAGCGTGCCGGAATTGGGATTGCTCGCAAACGCCGCGATCACCTTCTCAGCCCATGTACGCTCGGCATCGGTCGGATCGAATGCCGCGTTGACGACATCGACATGCTTGGGGTGGATCAGCGCTTTCGCCGAAAAACCATCGCGTCGCGCCGCGCGGGTTTCCTGCTCGAGGCCCGCCAAATTGTCGATATCGGTATAGACCGTGTCGATCGGCGCGACCTCGGCCGCAGCCGCTGCCATCAGGCAGAGATCGCGCGCCAGACGATAGGGGCTATGGAACACGCCGCCCGATGCCTTTTCGGTGGCGCCAAGCGAAGCCGAGAGATCTTCAGCACCCCACATCAATCCGGCGAGGCGAGGGGAGCTTCCCTTGTAGCTGCCGAGCCCGAAGATCGAGCCTGCGGTTTCCGTCGCGACGCAAACGATGCGGGTTGTGCCGACTGCGGTGCCGGCCGCCGCCTCGAAGGCTTCGAGCCAGGTCGCAACCTGGCGCACATCGTCACCGCCTTGCGATTTCGGCAGCACGATGCCGTCGGGCTTGCCCGGCATCACCGCGGCAAGATCTGTGAGTGTCATGCCGGTGTCTAGGGCGTTGACGCGGACATAGAGCTGATGCTGGCCGCGACGGCCCTTCAGCATGGCAAGCGTCAGCGCGCGCGCCTCGGGCTTTTTCTCGGTGACGACGGAATCCTCGACGTCAATGATCAGCGCGTCGGCCTTGCCTTCGCTCGCCTTCTCGAATTTGCGCGGGGAATCGCCCGGCACGAACAGCATCGAACGCATCAGACCGGCCTCTTGTGCATCATCGCCATGCGGCGGCATTTGCCGACGATCTCGTCGTTCTGGTTCAAGGCGTGGTGCTCGAACTCGACGATGCCCGCCCTGGGGCGCGATTTGGATTCCCTCAACGAAAGCACCTTCGTCGTCGCCCGCAAGGTATCGCCATGGAAGACCGGCTTTGGAAAGGTGACGTCGGTCATGCCGAGATTGGCGACGGTGGTACCCAGGGTCGTATCATAGACCGTCATGCCGATCATGATGCCGAGGGTGTAAAGGCTGTTGAAAATGCGTTGGCCGAACTCGGTCTTCTCAGAGAAATGCGCGTCAATGTGTAGCGGCTGCGGATTGAGCGTCAGCAGGCTGAACATGGTGTTGTCCATTTCCGTGACGGTCCTGGTCAGCGGATGCCTGAACTCCTGACCCACGGAAAAGTCTTCGAAATAAAGTCCGGCCATCGCGGTTTCCTCCCTATGTCCTGCGATTTGGCCGGCGCTGCCCCTAAGGCGGCGCCGCCAGGTGAACTGCCTTCTGCTCTGCGAGCCGTTCAATCTCGTCGGTCGAGAGGCCGGCCTCGCGCAAAATGTCGCGGCCGTGCTGGCCGAGCGTCGGCGCTGGGCCGGCGGCTTCCGGCTGGGTCACGCTCCAGGTGGAGGGCACGCGCATCTGGCGGATGCGGCCTTCCACGGGGTGATCCACCGTCTTGAAGAAGTCGATCGCCTCGAGGTGCGGATCCCTAAGGATCGTCTCCAGCGTATGCATCGGCATCACCGGAATGTCGGCGCGTTCCAGCAGCTCGCGCCATTCGGCGGTCGTGCGCGTCAGGATGATGTGGCCGATTTCCTCGTAAATCTCGTTGATATGCTTCGTGCGCGCGGCGTGGTTGGCAAAGCGCGGCTGCTGCAAAAATTCCGGCCGGCTGATTGCCTCGAAGAAGCTGCGCCAGTGCTTGTCGTTGTAGATGAGGACGCAGAGATAGCCGTCGCTGGTCTTGTAGGGGCGGCGGTAGCGCGAGAGCAGGCGGGCGTAGCCGCCATGGTCGAGCGGTGGATCGTAGGTCAGCCCGCCCAGATGATCGATCAGCACGAACTCGGTCATCGATTCGAACATCGGCACGTCGATGCGCTGACCGATGCCGGTGCGCTGCTGGTGCATCAGCCCGCCCATGATCGCGTTCACCATCATCAGGCCGACGATGCGGTCGGCGATGGTGACGGGAACGTAGCGCGGCGTGCCGTCGCCGGCGGCCGCGAGCAGGGTTGGAATGGCGGCGGCGCCCTGGATCAGGTCGTCGTAAGCCGGCTTTGCGGCATAGGGTCCGGACTGGCCGTAGCCGAACGCACCGACATAGACGAGGGCGGGATTGATTGCGGCGAGCGTCTCGTAGTCGAGGCCGAGCCGCGCCATCGCTTGCGGGCGCACATTATAGACGAGCGCGTTGGCGCGCTTGGCTAGCCGCAGCAGCGTGTCACGCCCTTCCTTCTTTTTCAGGTCGAGGACGATGCTGCGCTTGCCGCGATTGGCATTGTGGAACATCCCGCCCATGCCGGGCGTGCGGCCGGGACCGATCTGGCGAACGATGTCGCCCTCGGGGCTTTCGACCTTGATGACATCAGCGCCCATGTCCGCCAGCACCTGGGTGCCGTAGGGGCCCATCAGCACGGAGGTCAGGTCGAGAATGGTGAAGCCGGCGAGCGGTCCCATGGGTCCCCGTTGGACAAATTCATATACGTGGAGTTAGAGTTCATAAAACGTCGATGTCAATTCGGCGTGTCCGCCCGGAGACGCATAGCCCCATGAATAGTTCATATACTTGACAGATAAATTCACGTATATGTACATTTTCCTCAAGCAAGAAATGGATTGAGGGCCGGACGGTGCTGCAGCAGTGGACTGCCGCCTTCGGCATGGGACGCGTCAAGGAGAACGACATGAAGAAGAATCTGGTCCGGGCTGCCGCGGCGTTGGCTTTCTCGCTGCCGGTCTTGACGCTGCAGGCGCAGGCGCTGGAGCTGAAGGTCGCCGACTCCTTCCCCGCTGGTCACTATCTCGTCCGCCTGATGCTGAAGCCGTGGATGGACGACGTCACCAAGCGCACCAATGGCGCGGTGACCTTCACCTATTATCCGAACCAGCAGATCGGCAAGGCGGCTGACATGCTGCGGCTGACCCAGTCGGGCGTGGTCGACATCGGCTACATCGGGCCGTCCTATGTCTCCGACAAGATGCCGCTATCGGAAGTCGCGCAATTGCCAGGCGCATTCCAGACCAGCTGCCAGGGCACGCTCGCCTATTGGAAGACGGCGCGCGAAGGCATTTTGGCCAAGCAGGAATACGCACCGAACAAGATCAAGCTGCTGATGGCCGTGGTGCTGCCGCCCTATCAGGTGTGGACCGTCAAGTCGAAGGTGGAAACGACCAAGGATATGCAGGGCCTGAAGCTGCGCACCACCGGCGGCGCGCAGGATCTGACGCTGCGTGCGCTCAATGCCGTGCCGGTGCGCATGGCTGCGCCCGATGCCTATGAGTCGCTGTCGCGCGGAACGATGGACGGCCTGCTGTTCCCGCTCGACAGCGTCGTGTCCTACGGCCTCGACAAGCTGGTCAAGCACGCCACCGAAGGCGTCAGCTTCGGCAGCTTCATCGTCGCCTATTCCATCAACCAGTCGGTCTGGGACAAGCTGCCCGACGATGCAAAGAAGGCGATGAACGAGGCCTCGGAGGCGATCACGCCGAAGGCCTGCGCCGACGTCGACAAGGAAGGCGAAGTAACCAAGAAGCAGATGCAGAACGAAGGCGTCAGCTTCAATCCGCTGCCGGAGGCGACACGCGCCGAGATGAAGGACAAGCTCAAGGGCGTCGGCCAGGAATGGGCCAGCGGTCTCGACAGCCGCGGCAAGCAGGCGTCCGCCGCGCTCAAGGAATTCGAAGGCCTGCTCGCCGCCGGCGGCACCAAGTAATCGTCAGCCGGCATAGAAGAGGGAGGCACCAGACGTGATTAAGCGGGCAGGAGATGTGCTCGGCGCGCTGGAACGCGCGCTGACGGTGATCGCGGTGGTGTTCCTGTTCGTGATCATGCTGCTGGTGGTGACCGACGTGTTCATGCGCTACGCGCTGAACCGTCCGTTCTCCTTCACCTATGACCTGATCGGGCTCTATCTCCTGGCCGGCGTATTCTTCTTCACGCTCTCGGATGGCTTGCGCGAGCACGCGCATGTCGGCGTCGACATCCTCCTGTCGCGCTTCTCGCCGGCCGGGCGGCGGCTGTCCGAGATCGTCACCGCGCTTGCCGGCCTGTTCGTGTTCGTCCTGATCTGCAAGGTCGGATTCGAGCGCGCGCTGGAGAATTACGAACAGCACGACGTCCTCTCCGGCGCGATTCCGTGGCCGACCTGGATCTCGGCGGCGCTGGTTCCGTTCGGCTGCGGCGTGCTGGTGCTGCGGCTGGCGCTGCAGCTCGTCGGCAATGTGCTGAGCCTCGTCAGCGGGCGCGACCTCTATCCGCTGCCGCCGGTCACCGGCGTCGGCGAAGCACGAAGCTTCGAGTAACGGCAGGCATCCATGACACCTTTCATCGTTCTCGCCCTGCTGTTCGGCCTGCTTGCGCTCGGCACGCCCGTCGGCTTCGCCATGGCCTTTGCCGGTTCGGTCGGCCTCGTCATGGTGGGCGGGTGGTCCACGCTGTTCGGCATCCTGCAGACCGCGCCGCTCTCGACCGTCTCCGCGTACGAGCTGATCACCATCCCGATGTTCCTCCTGATGGCGGATCTCGTGCTGCTGTCGGGCGTCGCGGATGATCTGTTCAAGACGGCTTCGGCCTGGGTCGGCCGCATTCCCGGTGGTCTCGGCATGGCCACTGCGCTTGCCGGCGCCGGCTTCGGCGCCATCTGCGGCACCTCGACGGCCTCCGCCGCGACGCTGTCCTCGACCAGCCTTCCGGCGATGATCCGCCAGGGCTATGAGCCGAAGATGGCCGCGGGCGTGGTCGCGATATCAGGCACGCTGTCGATGCTGCTGCCGACCAGCGTCGCGCTCGTCATCTTCGGCCTGCTTGCCGAAGTGAACATCGGCAAGCTGCTGATCAGCGGCATCATCCCCGCGATCCTCGTCACCATCACCATCATGGCCACGATCTACTTCCTGGTCTGGCAGGATCCCTCGCGCGCGCCCGCTGCGAAATCAGTGCCGTGGCGTGAAAAATTCGCGCTGCTGTGGCAGGTCTCGCCGATGGTGGTGCTGTTCTCGATCGTCACAGGAACGATCTATCTCGGCGTCGCGACGCCAACAGAGGCCTCGGCTTTCGGTGCGTTCGGCGCCTTCCTGCTCGCGATCGTCAAGGGCAAGATCACGCCGTCGTCGCTCTACAAGACGCTGCTGCGCGCCTGCCACGGCACGTGCATGATCATCATGATCCTGGTCGGCGCGTCGATCTTCGGCTACTTCTTCACGCTCACGCATGTGACGCAGGACCTCGTCGCCTGGATCGGCAGCTTGCCGACCTCGCGCTGGGTGATCATCACGCTCATCCTGTGCGGCTATATCGTGCTCGGCTCGTTCATGGACCAGATCGCGATCCTGGTGCTGACCGTGCCGATCGTGCTGCCCTTGATCAAGACGCTCGGCTTCGACCCGATCTGGTTCGGCGTCATCAAGATCGTCACCGCCGAGGTCGGTATGATCACGCCGCCGGTCGGGCTGAACTGCTTTATCGTCGCCCGCTATGCCAAGCGGCCGGTGGCGGAGGTGTTCCACGGTACCTTCCCGCACTTCATTGCACACCTGATCGCGATCGCGATCCTGGTGGCGTTTCCCTCGATCATTCTCTGGCTGCCCTCTCAGATGGGGCGCTAGCACGTCCGGGCCGCCGCGGCTCCAAGCAAGGAGATAACTGACATGGATTTCGCGCTCACCGATCAGCAGGAAGCCATTCGCGACGCCATCGCAAAGATCTGCGAAGGCTTTCCGGATGCCTACTGGCTGAAGAAGGACCACGACGGCGGTTTTCCGCACGATTTTCATAAAGCACTCGCAGACGCCGGCTGGCTCGGCATCTGCGTGCCGGAAGCCTATGGCGGTTCCGGGCTCGGCATCACCGAAGCCGCGATCATGATGCGCACGATCGCGGAATCCGGCGCCGGCATGTCCGGCGCATCCGCGGTGCACATCAACGTGTTCGGCCTCAATCCCGTGGTCGTGTTCGGCACCGAGGAGCAGCGCAAGCGCATGCTGCCGCCGATGGTCGAGGGCCGCGAAAAGGCGTGCTTCGCCGTCACCGAGCCCAACACCGGCCTCAACACCACCCAGCTCAAGACCCGTGCGGTCGCCAAGAACGACCGCTACATCGTCAACGGCCAGAAGGTGTGGATCTCGACCGCGCAGGTCGCGCACAAGATCCTGCTGCTGGCGCGCACCACGCCGCTGGAAGAGGTGCGTTCGCCCACCCATGGCCTCAGCCTGTTCTACACCGATTTCGACCGCAAGAAGATCAAGGTCCACGAGATCGAGAAGATGGGCCGCAAGATCGTCGATTCCAACGAGCTCTTCTTCGAGGACTTCGAGATCCCGATGGAGGACCGGATCGGCGAAGAGGGCAAAGGCTTCCAGTACATCCTCGAAGGCATGAACCCGGAGCGCATCCTGATCGCGGCGGAAGCGGTCGGCCTCGGCAAGCTCGCGCTGTCGCGCGCGACCGAATACGCCAAGACGCGAACCGTGTTCAATCGCCCGATCGGCAAGAACCAGGGCATCCAGCATCCGCTCGCGGTGAACTGGGTCGAGCTCGAGGCCGCATGGCTGATGGTGATGTCGGCGGCCTGGCAATACGACAAGGGCATGCCCTGCGGCGCCGCGGCCAATGCCGCGAAGTATCTGGCGGGCGAGGCCGGCTTCTCCGCCTGCGAGCAGGCCGTCATGACCCACGGCGGCTTCGGCTATGCCAAGGAGTTCCACGTCGAGCGTTACCTGCGCGAAGTCCTGATCCCGCGCATCGCGCCGGTCAGCCCGCAGCTGGCGCTCAGCTTCATCGCGGAAAAGGTGCTCGGACTGGCGAAGTCGTACTAGGCTCGCGCGCGGATAGTCAGGCAGGATCGCCATGAACCTCGCTCATCATCTCCTGCGTGCCGCGAAGGCCGACGCGTCCGCGCCGGCCCTGCTCAAAGGGCTAACGCCGGTCGCCGATTACGGCCGGCTCGCCGCGACGGTGGCCTCGCTGGCTGCGTCGCTGCAGCAGCGCCTTGGCCTTGCCAAGGGCGACCGCGTCGCCCTCCTGATGAAGAACGTGCCCGACTATGTCGCCTGTCTCTATGCCTGCTGGCACGCCGGGCTGGTTGCCGTTCCCATTAACGCAAAGCTGCATCCGCGCGAGGTCGCGTTCATCCTCGACAACTCCGCCGCCGCGGTCGTGTTCGTGACCGAAGACATGGCGAGTGTCGCCTCGGAAGCCCTGAATCTCGGTACGGCCAACCCGCGCATCGTCGAGATAGGTTCAGCCGAATATCGCGACCTGGGGAAGGCCGACGGCATCGCCATCGCGGATGTCGCGATCACCGATCCCGCCTGGATCTTCTACACCAGCGGCACCACCGGTCAGCCCAAGGGCGCGGTGCTGAGCCATCGCAATCTGCTCGCGATGTCGCTGAACTATCTCGCCGAGATCAACCCGGTCGTGCCCGGCGAGGCGCTGCTCCATGCCGCGCCGATGTCGCATGGCTCCGGCCTCTACATGGTGCCGCACGTGCTCGGCATGGGCGCGCAGATCATTCCGGAGAGCGGCCGCTTCGAGCCGGACGAGATCCTGGAGCTGACGGCAAAGCGCGACGGCATCTCCTTCTTCGCCGCGCCCACCATGGTGCGGCGCCTGACGGTCGCGGCGGAAGCGGCGGGCGCAACCGCGCCCGGTCTGAAGACGATCATCTATGGCGGCGGCCCCATGTATGTAGCCGATTGCAAGGCCGCGCTCAGTGTGTTCGGACCGAAGCTCGCGCAGATTTATGGTCAGGGCGAGACGCCGATGACCATCACGTACCTGCCGAAATCCATTCATGTCGACGCTGGCCATCCGCGCCACGAGGAGCGCCTCGCCTCGGTCGGCATCGCGCAAGCCGTTGTGCAGGTGCGCACCGTCGACGAGGCGGGGCGGGACGTTGCACCTGATGAGATCGGCGAGATCATCGTGCGCGGCGATACCGTCATGTCCGGCTACTGGCAGAACCCCGACGCCACCGCGACCACGTTGCGCGACGGCTGGCTCTATACCGGCGACATGGGCGCCTTCGACGGCGACGGTTTCCTCACGCTGAAGGATCGTTCCAAGGACGTCATCATCTCCGGCGGCACCAACATCTATCCGCGCGAGGTCGAGGAAGTGCTGCTGCGACATGACGCCGTTGCCGAGGTCTCGGTGATCGGCCGGCCGCATCCGGAATGGGGCGAGGAGGTGGTAGCGGTCGTCGTTCCCGTCGCGGGCAGGGCGGTTACGCGCGATGAACTCGACCAGATGTGCAATGCCTGGATCGCGCGCTTCAAGCGGCCAAAGCATTACTACCTCACAGGCGAGCTGCCGAAGAACAGCTATGGCAAGATCATGAAGACGGAGCTGCGCACGCTGCTCGGCGAGTCCTCCGCGCGCCTTGCGTCGATGGACTGAGGCGGCGATGTCCGGGCAGACGCCGCCGGTCGACTTTTCCGGCCTGATCCGGGATGGCGATCTCGTCGTGTGCGGGCAGGCGACGGCGGAGCCCGTCACTCTGACCGAAGCGCTGATGGCGCAGGCTGGGGATCTGCCGCCGTTCCGTATGATGGTCGGGCCGGTGTTCTCGGAGACGTTTTCCGCATCGTGCGCTCCTGGAGTCTCGTTCCTGAGCTACGGCGTGATCGGCAATGCGCGGCGGCTCGCGAAAGCCGGGCGGCTCGATGTGATCCCGAGCAACTACAGCGCCTTCTGTGCCGACTTTGCCTCGCGCCGTCACAAGTCCGATGTCGTGCTGGTGCAGCTCGCGGAGTCCGAGGGGCGGCTCAGCGCCAGCCTCTCCAACGACTATGTCATCGATGCCGCGCGCGGCGCGCGCCTGGTCATCGCCGAGATCAATCCGGAGGCCCCGTTTACGTTCGGGGCAGAATGGCCGCAGGACGTGCCGATCCATATGCGCGTGGCGGCCCGTCGGTCGCCGGTTGAATTAACCTCACCGCCGCTCGATGACATCTCGCGGCGCATTGCGGCGCATGCGGCGGTCCTGATTGCCGACGGCAGCACGCTGCAGTTCGGCGTTGGGCGCGTTCCGGACGCGATCCTCTCCTCGCTCTCCCACGCGCGCAATCTCGGCATTCATTCCGGGCTGATCAACGACGCCGTCGTCGACCTGATCGAGCGCGGCGCGGTGACGAATGCGGAGAAGGGTATCGACCACGGGATCACGGTCACCAACCAGGTGATCGGCACGAAGCGGCTCTATCGCTTCGTAAACGAGAACAAGGCGGTTTCGGTGCAGCCGACGTCATACACGCATGGCCAGAACGTGCTGGCGCGGATCAACCGGCTGGTCGCGATCAACTCGGCGCTCCAGGTCGGACTCGACGGCAGCGTGAATTCAGAGACGCTGAATGGCGTCGCGATCGGGGCGATCGGCGGGCAGCTCGATTTCGTGCGCGGTGCCAAGGCGTCCGCCGGCGGGAGGGCGATCATCGCGCTGCCGGCGACGGCGTCGGACGGCGCCAGCCGGATCGCCGCCCATGTCGAGACGGTGACGACGCCTCGCGCCGATGTCGATGCCATCGTTACCGAATGGGGGGGTAGCGGAGCTGCGCGGCTGCGGCCTTGCCGAGCGCGCGCGCCGCATGATCGCGATTGCGGCGCCCGAGCACCGCGACGCGCTGTCGGCGCAGCTGCGTACCCTCATGCGCTAGTCTAACAGCGTCGCCGCTGGGCCTGAACGGATCTGAGATAGGCTGGGCCTATTCGGCCGCGATCCGCTCCATCGCCATGGCACGAAGCCGGGCACGCTGGATCTTCACGCCGTTGGCGCTGTCGGTGACGGGGAAGGCCTCCACGACATAGATGCGAGCCGGCACCTTGTAGCCGGCAAGCCGTTCGCGCAGGCGCGCGACCAGCGCCTCTTGCCGTGGCGGCTCGCTGGATGGGATCACGAAGGCGACGCAGCGCGCCTGGCCCTTCAGATCGACCGCGACCACCTGGGCGTCCGTCACCCCGGTGCAGGATTTGAGCTCGTCCTCGATCTCGCCTGGCGCAACCAGGAAGCCGCCGAGCCGCATCGCATCGCCCGCGCGGGTCTCGTAGACGAAGGCGCGGTTGCCGCGCAGGTGGCCGATGTCGCCGGTGCGGAAGAAGCCGTCGGCGGTGATCGCCTCGCGTGTCGCTTCGGGGTTGTTGAAGTAGCCGAGGAAGCGCGAGGGCGCGCTGATCTCGATCTCGCCGGAGACGCCTTGGGCCGCAAGCTCGCCGGTCTCGGTGTCGCGCACGCGAACTTTCGCATCGGGTGACATCGGCCAGCCGCCGCCCTCGATGCGGTCGGCGAAGGCGTCGTCGACGCGGCCAATCGAGAACAGCGCCTGCACCTCGCTGGAGCCGTAGAGGCCGAACAGCGGCATGCCGCGTGCCCCGGCCTCCGCGGCAAGCTCGCGCCAGCCGGGCTGGAACGCGGCAAAGCCGCAGACCTCGAGATGCGGGAACGGCCGCGGCACATCGGTGAGCGCGAGGATGCGGCGGAACATCTCGTCGGAGCCGAAGGAGTGCGTGATCCTGTGTTCCCTCAGGAGCTTCAGAGCCGGTGCCGCCTCGAAGGCGTCGAGCACATGGATCGTCGCGCCCGCTGCGATGAAGCCGAGCAGGCTCGTCATGCCAAAAGTGCCGCAGAACGGCAGCATGGCCAGCAGCGAATGACGCTGCGGCGAGAGCGTCAGCGCCTTGACGACGGAGGCGGCATGCGTGGCCAGCGTCCGCTGCGAATGCGCGACCAGCTTTGGCCCTTTGGTTGTGCCGGAGGTCGTGTAGAGCAGCACTGGCAGATCGACGTCGTCCTGTGGCGGCGGAGCCGGCGGGTAGGCCGTGTCGAAGGCATCGAAGCGCACGCAGGGCCAATGCGCCGGGATCGTATCTGCGCCGACCACCGCGAGCCTTTGCAGCGTGGGCACGTCGAACTTGTCGACGTCGGCGAGGATGGCGGCAAAATCGATCGAGCGGAACGCGGCCTCGACCACCATCAGCTTCGCGCCGGACACCTTGAGCAGATGTGCGACTTCCGCGCTGCGATAGCGCGTGTTGACGGCGGCGACCACCGCACCTAGGCGGGCGGCGGCGAACAGCAGCGCGACCCATTCGATCCGGTTGACAAGCCAGACCGCGATCACGTCGCCCTTGCCGATGCCTTGCGCGGCAAGCCAGGCCGCCGTTTGGTCGATCTTTGCGGAGAACTGCGCGCGCGAGACCGGCGTACCATCGAACACGAAGGCAGGATCGGCGGCGGCCTCGGTGCGGATCAGCGATTGCAGCGAAAATGCGTTTGCGCTCATGCCTGCCGGAGTAACCCGATCGCGCAAGACTGTCTACTTGGTGACTGTCTACTTGGTGCCGAACATCCGGTCGCCGGCATCGCCCAGGCCCGGCACGATGTAACCGTGGTCATTAAGCCGCTCGTCGATCGCAGCAGTCCAGACCGGCACGTCGGGGTGCTCGCTCTGGAACTGCGCGATGCCTTCGGGCGCGGCCAGAAGGCACACGAAGCGGATGTCGCGGGCGCCGCGGGCCTTGAGCAGGGAGGCGCCGGCGCACGCCGAGTTGCCGGTCGCCAGCATCGGGTCCATCAGGATCACGGTACGGTCGGACAAGTCCTGCGGCGCCTTGAAGTAATATTCCACGGCCTGCAATGTGTCGGGGTCGCGGTAGAGCCCGATATGGGCAATGCGCGCCGAGGGCATCAGCGCCAGCATGCCGTCAAGGAAGCCGACGCCGGCGCGCAGGATCGGCGCCAGCGTGAGCTTCTTGCCGGCGATCTTCGGCGCCTGCATCGATGCGATCGGCGTCTCGATCTCGACCAGCTCCAGCGGCAAATCCCGCGTCACCTCATAGCCGAGCAACATCCCGATCTCGTTCAGGATCTCGCGAAAGCTCTTGGTCGAGCGGTCCTTCTCCCGCATCAGGGAGAGCTTGTGCTGGACCAGGGGATGGACGACAACGTTGACGTTGCTGGTGCTCATGCAACCGCTCTACACGGTTCCGTGAAATTGCGCCAGATCGGCCGGGTCTTTTCCGCGGGATACGCGGCCTCAAGCGGGCATCGCGACCGCCGTCCGTGCCCGATCGCTCGCCTCGTAGGCAGCCATGGTCAGTTCGCGGTCGATCGCCATGCGCATGGCGTCCATGGCCGGCTGGCGCAGGCGCTTCTTTGCGGTCGCATGCGAGGGCTTGTGAATGACGCGCAAGCCCGCGATGATCTCCTCCAGCGTCGTTTCGATCGCTTCCGGCGCAACCACACGATCGAGGAAGCCTGCCGCCAACGCCTCCTCAGGCTCATACATCTCGCCCAGCGTGACGGTGCGGCTCAGCCAGGCCGGATGCAGGCGACTGCGCGCGAGCTCGATGGCGAAGGTCGGCGGTGCGATACCGATCGCGACCTCGTTCAGCCCCATGCGGTGCGGCCCGCGCGCGCCCAGCCTGATGTCGCAGGCGAGCAGCAGAAACGTCCCCATCGGGAAGGCATGACCCTCCATCACGCCGATGATCGGATGCGGAAACGACATTAGACGCAGCGCGAGCTCCGCGCCGGCCCGGACCATGTCGAGGCTTTTGGCGGCATCACCTGCGGCAAAAACCTTCAAGTCGAAGCCCGCGGAAAAAATACCCGGCCGCGCAGAGCGCAGCACCACGACCCCGGCTTCCGTCTCGGCGCGTTCGAAAGCGGCTCCGATCTCGCCCAGCATCGTGGTCGACATGACATTGACCTTGCCGTCGTCGAGCACGATCCGCGCCACGCCGTCCTTCAGCTGGTAGCTCACTCCCTTGGACATCTGCCTCTCCCAGTTGTTGTCATTGCTTGACTGTCGGAGGCTGATGTAGACCAATCAATATAATTATTGCCGGGAGGAGAGTGCGATGCCGGCCGTGCCGAAACACCGCCAGCCCATCATCAATGCCGCGGTGACGTTGTTCCGCCGCCAGGGATTTGCCCGGACCGGCCTGAACGACATCGTCGACGTGAGCGGTGCGCCGAAAGGCTCGCTCTACCACTACTTTCCGGATGGAAAATCCTCGATCGCGGTGGCTGCGGTCGAGGAAGCCGGCCGCCGCGTGGCGGCGACGGTCGCCAAGCTCGCGGAGGAGTGCGGCTCGACCGGCGAGCTCCTGCGCGCGCATGCAAGATTGCTGGCGGGGTGGATGCAGGGATCGGGCTTTCGCAACGGCTGCCCAATCACGACCGTGCTGCTGGAGCTCGCACCGCGCGAGCGCGCTGTGTCCGAGGCCGGCCGCAAGGCCTATGCGGCGCGGATCGCGATCCTCCGCGACAAGCTTCTGGCGGACGGATTCGCCAGAGCGCGGGCGGAGGCGCTTGCCGTGCTTTGCACCTCGGCACTCCAGGGTGCGCTGATCCAGGCCCGCGTCGAGCGCAGCGGCCGGCCGATCGAGGTCACGGCGGCCGAACTGGCGCGGCTGATCGAAGCGGAAGCGGAGAGGTGAGGGGCTAGACCCCGAGCCCGCGTGCCAAGAGCGTGATCACGAACGTCAGGACGGCGCCCCAGAACAGGCTCACCGTCATGGTCAGGATCGTCGTGGTGACCGCGTGTTCCAGATTACCCTTCATGAACTGCATGCTGCTTGTCCGAGGCGGGCGCAGCGCCGACGCGCATGCTGAGCAGCAGCGCGCCCATCAACGCAACCAGTATAGCAATCTTGAGCTCGATCATGTCCGCAGCCTTGTCACCACGCGCGCAAGGAGCCGCCTGGCTCCCTCCGCCAGCACGATCAGCGGATTGCCACGGTTCTCGACGTCGAGTTCGAAAGTCTCGGCGGGAAATACCAGCGCGCATCGTGTCGGCGCGCTCTGCCGGTTGGCGAAATCGACCGCGGAACTCTTGAACAGGAAGAGACCGCCGACGCGTCCGTTCGCTTCGCGCGCAACCCAAAGGCCGGCGCCGTTGCGTCCGATGAAGAAGGCGGGGATGGCGGCACTGACAACATCCGGGTCGAGCGGCCTGAGCGGCACCGCGCGCTCTGCCTCAGGCTGGCGATGCGCAGCTTGAAGGGCGATCGCGGCCATGGCGGCCTCCTCACACATGTGCAAGGTCATGATGGTCTCGCATACCGATCAGGCGTGGAGGTGCCAGACATAGATCGCGGTCTTCAGCGCGATCAGCGCGGTGAGCACAGAGCCCATCGAGAGCACGGTCAGCGCGCCCAGGACGAGGCGCTTGAGTTGGGCCTTGCGTTCCCCCGATATCCGCGCGGGGCGTTCCGCCCAGTCAACAGGGCGTTCAATGCCATGTGTCAGCATCGACATCTCAGTGTTCCTTCATCAGCCTGGAGGTGGCCACAGCCGCCGTAATCTGCCTCGAATGATGGCCATGAGCGGGTAGGATTGCGAGATGAGCGCCGTGGCCGCGGCATAGGAAACTCATAAAGAAGCTATCCGTCGCGCCGGCAGTCCCCTGAACAGGTCGCGATTGCGTTTCGGGCGAGCGTCGGATCGGGCAGTGTCCGAGCGGGCGATTCCGACGGCTGACGCAAAGGCGAGGCGCAACCGCGGCTCGTCAATCTGTTCGCAGAAGTGGCCGAGGACGGCTTGCGCGTCCTCTCCCTGTCCATTGATGGCCGCGCAGAGCCGTGAGCTGGTTCGCCGGAAGAAGTGGAGCGAGTCATCGGCGTTGCTCCGGCCGAGACGATCGAGTTCCCCGGCGAGAGCCGCAACGTTCAATCTGTCGCAATCGTCCCGCGTCACGGCGAAGCGCAGCAACGCCAATTGCCAGGCACGGAGCAGCCTGCGATGTCCATCGCCTGATGAGAGTGAATTCATACGAAACCCGCCTGGACCTGGAACATCAGGCTCCGACGCTGTCGATCAGCTCTTCGTCGGCGATCGCGGCGAATGCCTTTGCAACTTCCGACTGGGCGGCGTCATCGAGCGGCACGATCGGCAGCCGCGTGGCCGGCGACATCAGGCCAAGCAGGCTCAGCGCGTATTTCAGCGCTGCTGGGCTTTCCTTGCCAAGGCAGGCGATGAGCGGCATGAGCCGCCTGTCGAGGTAGCGGGCGGATTGCAGGCGGCCTTGTCTGACGTGCGAGAAAATCGTGCGGCAGAGGTCCGGGGCGATGTTGGCGACTTCCGAGATCGCGCCGTCGCCGCCGCTAGCGATGAAGCCGAAGGCGGTGCCGTCGTCGCCGGACAGAAAGCGAAAGCCGGCCGGTAACAGCCGGCTCAAGCGCATCGGGCGGGTAGTGTCGCCACTCCCATCGCGCAGGCCCACGAACTGGCGGGATTCGACGAGACGCAGAAGCGTCTCGTCGGCCAGCGGACGCAGCGTGCGGGACGGAACATCGTGCAGGATCACGGGCAATCCGGTCGAACCGGCGATGGCCCGGAAGTGTGCGAGCATCCCTTCCTGCATCGGCTTGTTGTAGGCGGGGACCACTGCCATCACGGCATCAGCGCCGGCGGCCTCGGCGCGCCGCGCCAGCGCGATGGCATTGCCGGTTGCGTTCGACATGGCGCCGGCGATGATCCGGACCCGGCCGTGGGCGACATCGACCGCGGTCCGAATGATCAGCTCCTGTTCGGCCGGCGAGAGTGTCGGCGCTTCGCCGGCGGTCTCGCAAACCACGATGGCGGGAACGCCGGCGCCGATGTGGCGCTCGCAGAGTGCGGCGAACGCCTTGAGATCAATCGCGTCGGCCGCATCGAACGGCGTTGGCAGATCGGGAATGAAGCCTGTGAACCAGGCCGAGGGAGGGATGAACATGGTCGTTGCGAAGTGGATGGATCAGGCTGCGCGTTTGCGAATCGCGGCATCGGGCCTCTTGCCCATGTCGAGCTCGATCTCGCGCGGCAGTTCTACGATGGTCTCGGGATGCTGGCCGTTTTCGAACAGCGCATATTTGATCGCCTGCGCTCGGCTGACGAACAGGCCGCCATAGAGGCCGTTCTGTTCCTGGGCGACCCATTGTCCGCGGTGGTTCCTGCCGATGAAGACGATGGTGGAAGGCGAGCTGCACGAGGGAGGTTCGACGAGTTTCACTTTTCTATTCCTTCTGAACGACGCCGGCTTGGGACGCACGTCCCTGCCTGCGCGTTCAATATCCCGTGTCGCGAATATGATTTCGAGCGTGGCTGTGCTGCGATCTCATAGGAAGCTCATAAAGCTCGGTGGTCAGGTCAGCTCATTGACGACATGAACCAGCGCGAACAGCGCGCCGAACGCGGCGCATTCGTCCCAATGATTGAGAGCGCCACCGAACAGCGGCTCGCGCCTGAGGAGGGCGACAGTGGCGCACAGGATGATCGACATCCAGAGCAGAGCGGCGAGGCTTCGTCCGAATCCGATGCTCCCGAACACTGCAAAACCGGCGAGCAGCGCGACGCGAACGGCAAAGCGCGCGATCACCCGTGTCCGGCTCAATGCCTGCGATATGTCCGAAGATTGCGGCAAGGGGCGAACCTGTCCGACTGGCTTAGCTGAAATTCTCGCAGCCAATCGGCTCGTAGAACGGATCCGGGGCGGGGCGCACAGTGGGAACGCTGGGCCGCGACACCTCCATGGCCAATGCCTGGACCTCGATGAAGGCAGACAGCAATGCGAGCGCAAGATCGGCGTGGCGGGATTCCACCGCGGCGTCGAGCCAGTCCGGCAGTTCGCGCTCGCGCGAGAGGGCGCAATGCCACTCGCCCTCGTCATAGGCGATGCGGCGGACCTGCCACATCGGCAGCTCGAGCTCCATCAGCGCGAGCGCGGCATCGGCCCAGGCCTCGGCAGCGATCAGCCGCATGAGGCGCGCCGTACGCTCGCTTTGGCCAAGCGAGGGAAAGCGCCGGCAGGCGTTGTCGATGATGTCGAGCATCAGCGGCCGCGTCATCGCCGGAGCCGTGCGAAGCCGCTGGCTGAGGGAAGGTGGATCAAGGTGTCGAAGGTCGGCGATCATGTCTGGCCTCCTGGAAATGGCGTCGGTCAGTCGGCCGGCCTTTCCAGGATGGCCAAAACGGCATTTGAAAGCGAGATAGGGGCGGGGTGCGAGATATAGGGATTTCATAAGCGCGCGGTGCCGCGGTTGAGGGGATAATGTGCGCCAGACCCTCATCTGTCGTCCCCGCGGAGGCGGGGACCCATAACCCCAGGGAGAGGTTTGGCGCGAAGCTGGCAACCGCAAGTCTTCGCCAAACTCTATCCTGTGGTTATGGATCCCGGATCGGCGCTCCGCTTCGCTGCGCTTGTCCGGGACGACAGCTGAGGTCGCTTCGCGAGTGTCGTTCAGCGCCAGCTCCCGGCCTTTATGAG
>NZ_LGHM01000150.1 GCF_001908185.1 Bradyrhizobium sp. AS23.2 | reverse complement strand
CCGGCGCAGCGCCCGGCGCCGCGGCGGCGAGGTTGACGCGCTGCTGCTCGGCAGCCGCGGCCTGCTGCTGCGCCTGCTCTTTCGCCTTCTGCGCAGCAAGCTGCGCCTGCTCGGCAGCCTTTGCATCGGCTGCAGCCTTCGCTTGCGCATCCTTCTGCGCACCGAGGGCGGCGAGACGATCGCGTTCGGCCTCGGCCTGCTTCACCTTCTCGGTTGCCGCCGCATGGGCCTGCTCGGCTCCAATTTTTTCGAGCTGGAGCTTGGCGAGGCTGGAATAGAAGCCGTCGGGATGCTGGGCGAGGAACGCTTCCCACGCCGGCCTGTTGCCGACCTGAAGCGCGAGCTCGTAATCGCGGCGCATGTCGGCCTGCGGGTTCGCTACAGGCGCGGCTGCGGCCGTCGCGGTCACCTTGACCGGCACCAGCGGCACGTCCTCGCCGCCGAGCGAGCCGTACACGAACGGCTCCTGCTTGTTGCCCGTGGACTTGAGCACGTCGTCACGCACGAAGCCGAAGGCGCGGCGGACGTCGAGGCCCGGCGTCGTCAGATGCTTCGACAGCGCAAGCGTAAAGGGGCTGTTGGCACCGTCACCGTCCTGTGCCGTGAAGCCGGCCTTCGCCGAGTAGGCGATCAGCGTGTTGGGGCTGGTCGGTTCGACCTGGGCCAGGCCGCGGCCGATGCCGCGCGAGGCGACCGTGCGCTTCATGGTCTTGCCGAACGGGTTGTCACGGCAGGCGTCGAGGATCACCAGACGAAGCTGCTTTGCGGGTTCGACGGCGACCAGGACGCGGTCGAGCGAGAGCGCCTCGTCGTAGACATCGGTGTCGCGCTCGAGCTTGGCATCGATCGGGATCAGATAGTTCGAGCCTTCGACCTCGATGCCATGGCCGGCATAGTAGACCACGGCGATGTCGGCATCGCGGGTAGCATCGGCGAATTCGCGCAGCACACGCCGCGTGTCTAGCGCCGACAGATCGTGCCGGGACTCGACGATGTCGAAGCCGGCCCCCTTCAGCGTCATGGCCATCACCGTGCCGTCGTTGACGGGATTGGCGAGCGACGGCGCGTGCTGATAGGCCGAGTTGGCGATCACCAGCGCCACGCGCTTGCCGGCAAACGCGGGTTCGGCGCCGAACAGCAGCGGGAGAGCGAGCAGAAGCGGGCAAAGTCTCAACAAATTGCGCATGGCACGACTTCCGAAATTTTCAGGGCCGTTCGGCCCCCTTTGGGACCGCTTTAGCAGAACCAACCGCCGGCGCTTGTGATGGAGGTCACCAAGGGGGACGCCGACGACGAGCCGAAAGCCCCTTTGGTTTGTCGCGCCAGTCCGGTCGCGGTTCGCCGGCAAATGCGTGTCCCGGACCGGGTTCCCCTAGCCGTCACCGATGTGCCCCCGATACTGCGGCAGGTTGTCCGTAATCTCATGCCAGGGCGCCTTCGAACCCACGAAAATGTGGGCGGTCGGCCGGATCGAGGGGGCATCGGCCAGGGTCCCCATGGCGACATGGACCCATTTTCCCTCGCGTACCCGGGAATAAAGCAGCGAGCCGCAGCGGGCGCAGTGAGCGTCGTGGGTGGTGTCGTCGCCGAAGATGATGCGCTGGTCCTCACCCCTAACGACTCGAAGCTTTTCCTGCTCGATGCCGGCGAACGGCTTGAAGGCGGAGCCGGTGGTGCGGCGGCAGTTCGAGCAGTGGCAGTTCATGGCATAGGAGAACGCGTCCGCCACCTCGTAGCGCACCGTGCGGCAGTAGCATTCGCCGGTCAGGATGCGAGCGTTCGAATTCTCTGATCCGGGCATCACGATGTCCTCGCGCAAATGGTACGGACACCCATAGCGCAATTTGATGTCTACGACTAAGTTTCGCCCAAGCCATCATGCAAAGGGATGACCCATGAGCCAGAATCGTGCGAGCGTCGAAGCCGTCGTGCAATCCTATTTCGACGGACTTTACGAGGGCGATGCCGAAAAGCTCGGCGCCATCTTCCACCCCTCGGCCGATCTGCGCTGGGTCGAGAAGGGCGAGCTTCAGGTTCTGACCGTGCCCGACTGGCTCGACCGCGTGCGCAAGCGCGCCTCCGCCAAGGCCGAAGGCAAGCCGCGCGAGGATTTCATCGTCACCATCGACCGATCGGATGACAAGACCGCCTTCATCAAGGTCAGGTGCCAGCTGCCGCCGCGCTTTTTCACCGACTATCTGGTGGCGATGAAGCTCGCGGACGGCTGGCAGATCGTGTCGAAGTCGTACCGGTATGACCTGAGGGAGTGAGGCGGATCGCCGCCCGAAATCGGGCGCGCCCGCCTCCCATTCGCCGTCATTGCGAGCGAATCGAAGCAATCCAGAGTCTCTCTGCGGGACAATCTGGATTGCTTCGTCGCTTCAGTGCAAAATTGCTTCGCAATTTTGTCACGAGCTCCTCGCAATGACGATGCGAGTGAGGCGCAAGCCTGCTTCCCCGTCGTCCCACCAGTCAAGGTTCCTCCATGCTGCTCGACCGCCGTTCCCTGCTCGCCTCCCTGTGCTGGATGGCCGCTTCTCCCGCACTTGCCGCTGAGGCGCCGCCCGAGATCGCCAGCTATGAGCGCGAGAGCGGCGGACGCATCGGGGTCTACGCGGAGAACCTTGCGACCGGCGCGAAGCTTGCCTGGCGGGCCGACGAGCGGTTCGTCATGTGCTCGACATTCAAGGCCTCACTCGCGGCCTGCGTGCTGGCGCGGGTCGATCGCGGCGACGAGCAGCTTGCAAGCATGATCCCTTATGGCCAGGCTGACCTGCTCAGCCATGCGCCGGCTGCCAAGCAAAATCTCGCAACCGGCAAGATGTCGGTCGCCGAAATGTGCAAGGCGATCGTCGAGCTCAGCGACAACACCTGCGCCAACCTGCTGCTGGCGCGGATCGGCGGCCCCGCCGCGCTCACGGCGTTCTGGCGGTCGCTGGGCGACACCACCTCGCGGCTCGACCACAACGAGCCCGAGCTCAACCGTTCACGGCCTGGCGATCCCCATGACACCACGACGCCGGCGGCGATGGCAGGGAACCTGCGCCGGCTGGTGCTCGGCGAAGGCCTGTCGCCGGCATCGCGCGCGCAGCTCACCGACTGGATGGTGAATTGCAAGACCGGCGCGAACCGGCTGCGCGGCGGACTGCCGGCAAGCTGGAAGATCGGCGACAAGACCGGCAACAACGGCAAGGACGCGGCGGGCGATATCGCGGTCGCCTGGCCCAAGGCCGATACGCCGATCCTGATTGCGGCCTATACCCAGGGCGGCACCCCAAGTGCGGCGCAGATCGAGGCGGTGTTCGCGCGCATCGGGCGCATGGTGGCCGAACGGTTGGCGTAAGCGACCCCGCATTGACCTTGCGGCCGCTTCCGGGTGAAGACAGGCCATGATCGCAGCGAAATTTCAGACCTTTCTGATCCTGCTCGCCGTGCTGGCGGGCACCGCGCTCGTTGCCCGTCGCTTCAACATCGCGCCCGCCATTCTCCTGATGCTGTCCGGCGTCGGCCTCGCCTTCGTGCCGGGCATGCCGCCGGTCGAGCTGCCGCCGGAACTCGTGCTGCTGATGGTGCTGCCGCCGCTGATCTACTCGGCGAGCGTCGCGATGAGCTGGCGCGAGTTCAGGAACAATTTGCGGCCGATCGTGCTGCTTGCGGTCGGCGCGGTGATCTTCACCGCGGCGATGGTGGCGGCCGCAACGCACTATCTGATCGGCCTGCCCTGGACCATCGGCTTCCTGCTCGGCGCCATCGTCGCGCCGCCCGACGTGGTGGCGCCGCTCGCGATCGCACGCCGGCTCAACATGCCGCGCCGGCTCCTGGTCATCCTCGAAGGCGAAGGGCTCGCCAACGACGCCACCGCGCTGATCCTTTACCGCTTCGCGCTCGCCGCAATCATCGTCGGGCATTTCTCGCTGCCGCTGGCCGCCGGCGAGTTCTTTCTGATCGTTGCCGGCGAGATCGCTTTCGGCATCGGCGTCGGCTGGCTCTCCCTCCGCTTCCGCAAATGGTCCAGGGATCCGCAGGTCGAGCTGACCCTGTCGCTGATCACGCCCTATGTCTCCTACTGGCTGCCCGAGCATGTCGGCGGCTCCGGCGTGATCGCGACCGTCGCCTGCGGCCTCTATGTGAGCTGGAACGGACCGCTCCTGATTTCGGCGTCGACGCGCCTGCAAGGCATCTTCTTCTGGGACCTCGTGATCTATCTGATCGAGGGCCTGCTGTTCCTGCTCACCGGCTTCCAGATGCGCGCGCTCTACGAGAAGTCGAAGGCGTTCCCGCTCGACGATATCATGATCGCGACCGCTGTGGTCATGATCATCATCGTTCTCGCGCGTTTCGTCTGGCTCTATCCCGCGACCTATCTGCCGCGGATACTCAGCGAGTCGCTACGCGAACGTGATCCGTCGCCGCCATGGCAATGGCCGTTCGTGCTCGCGTTCACCGGCGTGCGCGGCGCCGTGTCGCTGGCGGCAGCGCTCGCGCTGCCGTTCACGCTGCCGGGCGGCGAGGCCTTTCCATATCGCGACCTTATCCTGTTCGTCGCCTTCGGCGTCATCTTCATCACGCTGATCGGCGTCGGCCTGACGTTGCCGCCGGTGGTGCGATGGCTCGGCATCGCGGAGGCCGGCCGCACCGAGCATGTCGCCGAGCACGAGGCCGAGATCGTCGCGCGCCGCCAGGCCCTCGACGCCGCGCTGAAGTCGCTCGACGCGCTGACCGAGGAGAAGGAAGTATCCGAAGAGGTGATGCGGCTCCTGCGCGCGCGCCACGAGATCCGTGTCAATCAGCTTCCTGATTCGCTCGACCCCGCCCACCATGACGTCTCCGCGGCCGGCACCGCGCTGACCCGCGACCTGATCGTAGCCGAGCGCAAGTTCATCCACGACCTCCTGCGCGACGGCCAGATCACCGACGAGACGCGGCGACGGATCGAGCGGGATCTCGATCTGGAGGAGGCGAGCCTGGCCAACCGGGAGTATCGGGAGACGCCGCTGTAGCTTCTCGTCATTGCGAGCCAACGGGTCCGCGCATAGCGCGGACCCGTTGGCTTACAATGACGATCGTTGAAACGGCGGAGCAAACTACCGCTTCTCGCAGAACTCGCCCATCGCCGCGGTCACTGCCGACGCAATCAGTTCCTGCCGTTCCGGCGAATTCATCGCCATCTCTTCGTCGCGGTTGATGATGGAGCCGGCTTCGAGCAGAACCGCGGCGCTGTTCGTTCGCGACAGCACGATGAGCTCGTCAAAGCGGTAGACGCCGACGTCCTTGTCGAGCAGCTGGCGCCGGTAGCGCCCCATCAGCGGCAGGGTGTATTGGCTGGCATATTGCAGGCCGCGCTGCTTCAATTCCTTGCCCAGCAGCCGGGCGAAGGCGAGGCTGGCGCGGAAGTGCGGGTTATGCTCGGACACGAACAGCGAATGACCGCCAAATCGGTCGCTGAAGTAGCTCTTCGCGCCCTCGAACTCCCATTCCTCGAGCAGCTTGTCCGGCACCGAATCGTGATGGATCGACAGGACAAAATCGGCGTGCGCGGCATTAGCCGCAGCGACGCGCTTGAGCAGGCTCGGTCTTGCCTTGCCGTCCGTGACGAGCACCCGGGTCGCGGCAAAGCCCGCCGACTTCAGTTTCTCGCCGACGAGCTTCGCCAACCGCAGATTGAAGCCGAACTCCGTATCGTTGCGCGCGCTCGTCGCGCCATACGATTCCGCGGTGTGCCCGGCATCCAGGATGATCCGGAATTTTCGCGGCTCGCATTTCTCCGGCGCAGGCGCGGGCCTGGACCTCGCCTTCGCGGCTTTCCGCACCGGTGCGGCACGACCCGGATCGATCGACGGGAGCAGTAGCGCAGCAAGCGACACCGCGAGCATTGCGACCATGCTCCGCGCCAGCGACAAGTCCTACTCCGCTGCCGCGATCCGCGGCCGGCCGACGAAGCCGGCGACATCGCCAAAACGTTCCAGCATCACCGCAGGCAGGTCCTTGGCCTTGCTGGTGACACAGGCGCCCGAGCGAACCGCGTAGCGGTCCTGATGCGCAGCCTGCGGCGGCGGCTCGCCCTGCTGCAGCGCGCGCGCCAGATCCATCACAACCTTCCGGAAATGCATGATGCCGAGATCGGTCGGGCCGAGATGCTCGCGGGTGCGATCCGCGATCGGGCCCTGGCTGTCCTGCACGGCGGCGTCCTGCTCGGAGACACCCTTGATGCCGGTGTAGCTCCTGGTCTTCTGGAGCTTGCGGTCGATCAGGTAGTCGTTGCCCTTGTGGCGCAGCGGCACGTAATTGGCATCGACCTCCGCGATCACGCCATTGCCGCGGTCAAAGGCGTCGCGCTCGGCCTGCGTCAGCGGCCGCTCCGGATTCCAGGCATAGGTGTAGATCCAGCAATTGGTGTCGGTGACAGGGACGAAGGTCTGGCCAAAGATGTTCTCGCCCGGCATCGCGCTCGGCGCATAGGCGTGGAACGGCATCAGGAACTGCGCGATGCGCCAGTAGATGTTGTCGCTGCCGGTGAGCCGGCCGCCGGCGATGGTCAAACCTGCTTCATGCGGGGTGACCTTGATGATCGGGCGCGGATCCTCCGCGATCCAGCGCATGTGATCCGTGCTCACCCGTACCAGCGGATTCATGAAGTGCTTCTTGATATCCAGGATCTCGTTCTCCTCCTTGTCGAAAGAGAGATGCGCAAAGGTGAAATGCGCGGTATCGATCGAGCCTTCCAGCGCCTGCACCCAGTTGCAGTCCTGCCATTTCTTGCTGACGTAGCGGTGCGAAGCCGGCAGCAGCGCCATTTCGAGATCGGGCAGTTCGGGCATGACATCGGCCGGCCCCATATAGGCCCAGATCATCTCGCCCCATTCGCGCACCGGATAGGACTTGATGCGGATGAGGTCCTTGGCGTTGAGATCGGGATAGGAGGTCGGCATGTCGACGCACGCGCCGTCCGTGTCGAACTTCCAGCCGTGATAGACGCAGCGGATGCCGCATTCCTCGTTGCGCCCGAGCCAGAGATTGGCGCCGCGATGCGGGCAGTGCTGGTCGATAACGCCGACGACGCCGCGCGTGTCACGGAAAGCGAGCAGCTCCTCACCGAGCACGACGATCTTCTTCGGCTCGCCGTCGGGTTCGGGAAGTTCTTCGGACAGAAGCACAGGAATCCAGAAGCGGCGCAGCAGTTCGCCCATTCCCGTTCCGGGGCCGGACTCGGTCAGGAACTTGTTGTCCTCGGCGCGGAGCATGGCTGATCCTCCCGACTTGTTTTTGGGAAGATTGGCGCGAGAGTGGGAGGACGTCAACGCGGACGCGCCGAAATTGTAGGGTGGGCAAAGGCGCTCTTGCGCCGTGCCCACCGTCTGTTCGCATATACAACGAGGGTGGTGGGCACGGCGCTGACGCGCCTTTGCCCACCCTACGGCAGGATCAATTAGACCGGCCGCTCCCCCTTCACCGTCACGCGCGTGCCCGAGCGCGTGTGCGGCCAGTAATCCCACATCGCGCGGTGCTGCGTGCAGCGGTTGTCCCAGAAGGCAATGGCGTTCTCGGTCCAGCGGAAGCGGCACTGGAACAGCGGGTTCTCGGCGTGCTGGTAGAGATAGGCGAGCATCGCGTCGCTCTCGTCGCGCGGGATGCCGTTGATGTGGCGGGTGAAGCCGCGGTTGACGTAGAGCGCCTTCTTGCCTGTGACCGGGTGCGTACGCAGCACGGGGTGCTCGGCGTGCGGATAGGAGGGACGATCGGCGACGCCGTAATTGGCGTAGAGGCCGCGATAGATCGGCTCGCCGTCATGCAGCGCGGTCAGCCCGTCGAGATAGGCCTTCATGCGGTCCGACAGCGCCTCATAAGCCGCGTACATGTTGGCGAACAGCGTGTCGCCGCCGCGCGGCGGGCATTGCTTGATGTAAAGGATCGAGCCCATCGGCGGTTCGAGATCGCAGGACACGTCGGAATGCCAGCCCTCGCCGTTCGCCCGCGGCGAGTTCTTGTCGGCGTAGATCTTCATCAGCGCCGGGTCTTCATCCTCGTGCGGGGCCGCGGGATGAAAATGCAGCTCGCCGAACTTGCGGCCGAAGGCGAGATGCTGCTTCGGCGTGATGCTCTGGTCGCGGAAGAAGATGACGAGGTTTTCGGCAAGCGCGCGGTGGATCTCGTCCATCTGTTGATTGGAGGGGGCATCGCCAGAGACGAGCTTGCCGATGTCGACGCCGGTTATTTCCGCGCCGATGATGGGTGTGAGCTTTTCGACCGCGATGGTCTCATAGGGCGCGCCGTCTTCCGCCATGTGGCGATAGCGCGGACCCTGCTTGCCGGATAGTGAGCTCATGGGTGTCGTCTCCCGATCATTCTTGATTGGGAGCATCGTAGCCCGGATGGAGCGAAGCGCAATCCGGGAACGGTTTGTCAGCCTGCGACAGGCCCCGGATTTCGCTGCGCTCCATCCGGGCTACACGCACAAAAAATAAGGCGGGTTACGCCTCGCGAACCCGCCTTATGATCTCAATGTCTGAACGACCTTACTCCGCCGCGGTCACCGGCACCTTGGCGCCCTGGCCGTAGCGCTGGTCGATGTAGTCGATCACGAGCGCCTTGAAGTCGGCGGAGATCGTCGGGCCGCGCAGCGTGCGGAACTTCTTGCCGTCGACGAACACCGGCGCGGCCGGCGCTTCGCCGGTGCCGGGGAGCGAGATGCCGATATTGGCGTGCTTGGATTCGCCGGGGCCGTTGACGATGCAGCCCATCACCGCAACGTTGAGCTCTTCAACGCCGGGATACTTCGACTTCCAGGTCGGCATCTCGTCGCGGATGAAGTCCTGGATCGAGCGCGCCAGCTCCTGAAACGTGGTCGAGGTGGTGCGGCCGCAGCCCGGGCAGGCCGCAACCAGCGGCACGAAGGTGCGGAAGCCCATCGTCTGCAAGAGCTCCTGGCCGACCTGCACCTCGCGGGTGCGGTCGCCGCCGGGCTCCGGCGTCAGCGAGATGCGGATGGTGTCGCCGATACCCTGCTGCAAGAGGATGCCGAGCGCGGCCGAGGAGGCAACGATGCCCTTCGAGCCCATGCCGGCTTCGGTCAGGCCGAGATGAATCGCGTAGTCGGAACGGCTGGCGAGATCCTGATAGACCGCGATGAGATCCTGCACCGCCGAGACTTTGGCGGAAAGGATGATGCGGTCCTTGGGCATGCCGAGCTCTTCGGCGCGCGCGGCCGAGAGCAGCGCAGACTGCACCATGGCCTCGCGCGTGACCGCGCGCACGTCGCGCGGATTGGCGGACGCGGCGTTCTCGTCCATCAGCTTGGTCAGCAGCTCCTGGTCGAGCGAGCCCCAATTGGCGCCGATGCGGACCGGCTTGTTGTTCTTGTTCGCGATCTCGATGATGTCGGCGAACTGGGTGTCGCGCTTGTCCTTGAAACCGACATTGCCGGGATTGATGCGATACTTGGCGAGCGCTTCGGCGCAGGCAGGATAGGCCGCGAGCAGCTTGTGGCCGATATAGTGGAAGTCACCGATCAGCGGCGTGGTGATGCCGCGCTTGAGCAGGCCATCGCGGATGTGCGGAACGGCGGCAGCGGCCTCCTCGCGGTCCACGGTGATGCGGACCATTTCGGAGCCGGCGCGCGCGAGCGCTGCGACCTGGGCGATGGTGCCGTCGATATCGGCGGTGTCGGTGTTGGTCATCGACTGCACGACGATCGGCGCACCGCCGCCGACGGCGACGTCGCCGACCTTGACCTGGGTGGTCTGATGCCGGGGCGCGGGGCCCGCGATGTCGGAATCGATGGGGTTTTCGAGCTTGTTCATGGGGTCCAAATATCAGGTTTTGGTGACGTTCAGCAATGCATCGCGCGGCGCTGCAGCCTCTCGGCGATATCCCTTTGAATTCGAAGTTCGCCTCCCTTGCGGCGCCCTCCGCGCGAACTTCGAATTCAAAGGGATACCAAGGACTTATGAATCGAGTGCGGCTTCCGGTTCAGGAGCTCCCTTACGAGGGTGCGGCATCGGGAGAGGGAGCTCCTGAACCGCCGCACTCGGACGGTTAACCAGAAAAAGCCCAGCAATTACAAGGACCGCGGCCGCCCCGAAAGCCAGGCTCAGGCTATCGTGCATGATGAAATAGCTACCCACCACGCCAAACAAAGGGGTGATGAAGGTAAATGCCGACAATTTGCTGGCCGAATAGGCCTTCACCAGCGCGAACCAAAGCGTGAACGTGGTTCCGACCACCCAGACCGCCTGGAACGCCAGCAGGACCAGAGACAAGGGGGGTCGGGGTGTGGGTAATGGATTCGCCGAACAGCCAGGCCGCCACGCCCAGGATCGGGATCGAGGTCGCGACCTGGTAGCTGAGCGCCTTCTCCGGTGCGGCGAAGCGCAGCCGCGTGCCCTTGGCGATCAGCGTGGTTGCCGCCCACAGCGATGCGCCGGCGACGATCAGGAGATCGCCGAGCAGGACGTGCGAATCGACATCGGGCTGCGGCACGCCGATCGCGAGCGCCACGCCGGCAAAGCTCACGCCCAGCCCCAGCCATTGCGTGGCACCAAGCCGCTCGCCGAGCATCTGATAGGAGCCGAGCGCGACGAAGAACGGCGCCGTGTAGAGGAATACGACCGCGCGCGAGGCCGAAGTCAGGCGCAGGCCCTCGAAGATCAACACGAATTCGATGCCGAACATCAGACCGGCGATCAGGCCGGGCTTCCACGTGCCATCACGCTCGAAGAATTTCACGCCGCGAAGCGTGCCGACGATGAACAGCACCGGCAGCGCGCCCATCGAGCGAATCATCGCCTGGAGCATCGGCGGCACATCCTGCATCACCAGCTTCACCGCGATCTGGTTGAAACCCCAGGTCAGGCACAGCATGAGCATCAGGGCGATGGCGCCGGCACTGAGGGGGCGACCGGCGGACGGTATGGCTTGAGGTGAGGACATTTCTTCCTGAAATCCGGCTTTGCGCCGTTGTTGCTTCAAGTCGCTTTCTGACAATGCGTGCAGACGCCCGTGATTTCCACCACGGACAGTTTTGGTGCGAAGCCCGAGCTGCGCGCCGCGGCGTTGAGGTCCTTGGCGAACGACGCTGACGGGATCTCGCCGACGAGACCACAGCGCTCGCAGATCAGGAACGCCACCGCGGACGTCGCGTCATGGTCGTGGGCAGCGCAAGCGAGATAGGCGTTGCGGCTTTCGATGCGGTGCACGAGGCCGTTGGCCATCAAGAAGTCGAGAGCACGGTAGACCGTGATCGGAGCCGGCCGCGGCATCGACTTGGCCAGTTCGTCGATCACCTCATAGGCGCCGAGCGGACGATGGCTGGAGAGCAGCGCCCCCAGCACCTGGCGGCGAATCGGTGTGAATTTCTGCGCGCGCTGCTCGCAAACCTCCTCGGCATGCGCCAGTGCGTCCGCGGTGCAGCGGCCGTGATCGTGGTCGGGCGCGGGAAATGCCGGCTTTGCGAGGTTCATACGATCGTATTCTAGCATTGCGGCCGGGGAACCCAAAGCACGACGGCCGCCGCGGCTGCCAGCCATGCTTTTGCTGCGGGACAGGATCGCATTGACCCGGCGTGAAATAATTATAAGCTTGCTTATTATATCCAAGCTTATTGGAGACAAAGCTTATGACCCGCGGGTCTGTCGACCAGAACTTCCTGTTCACGCTCGGTGAACTCTACCGCCTGTTGCGCGTCTATGCCGACAAGGAAGCATCGCGCTACGGCATCACCCGCGCGCAATGGGCGGTGCTGGCCAAGGTCGAGCGCAGCGAGGGCATGAAACAGTCGGAACTCGCCGAACTCATGGAGATGCAGCCGATCACGCTGACGCGCCTGATCGACAAGCTCTGCGACAACGACTGGATCGAGCGCCGCAGCGACGCCTCGGATCGCCGCGTCAAGCGCCTGTACCTCAAGAAGGCCGGCCGGACTTTGCTCGGCAAGATGAGCGGGCTTCGATCCGAACTCACGGCCAACGCGCTCGATGGCATCAATCCGGCGGACGCTTACCGTCTTCTCACCCAACTCGAAACAATCAAAGAAAACGTGCGTAACGCGACCCAGACAAGCGGAGCGGAACAGGCGCGTAGGGAGCAGCGCTATGGCTGATCAGGTCCTCAAGTTCCAGCCCGAACAAAAAATCGACAGCGGCAAGCCGACCAAGAAGGCCGGCACCGAGCCGCGCCGCCGTCTGATCGCAGGCCTGCGGCGCTATCGCCGCTTTTTGCTGATGGTGGTCCTGCCGCTCGCAGTCGCTATCGGCGGCCTCGTCTTCTATCTGAATGGCGGCCGCTATGTCGGCACCGACGACGCCTATGTCGGCGCGCAGAAGGTGCTGGTGACGCCCGACATCTCCGGCAAGATCGAGAAGGTCGTCGTTAGGGAAGGCCAGCTCGTCAAGCAGGGCGACGTGCTGTTCGAGATCGATCCCGTGCCGTTCCGCCTCGCCGTGGACGAGGCAAGGGCGCAGCTGATGCAGGCGCAGACGACCTACGACAATCTCCGCGCCAACATCAAGATCTACGGCGACATGCTCAATCTCGCCCAGCAGGGCGTCGACCTGAAGCAGCGCGACGTGGAGCGCAAGCAGGCGCTGGTGAAGAACAGCTTCGGCTCGCAGCTCGACCTCGACAACGCGTCGAACGCGCTGGTCACCTCCGGTTCGGTCGCGCAATTCGTCAAGCAGCAGATATCGACGGCCAAGACGCAGCTGCTCGGCGATCCCGACCTGCCGCTGGAGAAATTCCCGCCCTACGCGCAGGCCAAGTCCAAGCTCGACAACGCCGAGCGCAATCTCGACCACGCCGTGGTGCGCGCCTCGATGGGCGGTATCGCGACCCAAGTCGAGCAGATCCAGCTCGGCCGCTACGTCATCGCCGGCACGCCGGTGTTCTCCATCATCGACGTCGCCCACCCCTGGGTCGACGCCAATCCGAAGGAAAGCGACCTCACCTACGTCACCGAAGGGCAGCCCGTCACGCTCGAGGTCGACGCGTTCCCGAACCATGTCTTCAAGGGCAAGATCGGCTCGCTCTCGCCCGGCACCGGCGCGCAATTCGCGATCCTGCCGCCGCAGAACGCCACCGGCAATTTCGTCAAGGTGGTGCAGCGCGTGCCGATCCGGATCTATTTCGACGAGAGCGACAAATACGTGAAGAAGCTGAAGGCCGGCATGAGCGTCTATGCCACCATCGACACCGGCCATCAGCGCTCGCTCGCCGGCTTGCTCGGCCTGTCGGCGACCGCGAACCAAGACAAAGACTGATCCGATGTCCGGCCCCAATGCCAGCTTGATGGTCCCCGGCCTGCGCCGGAACATGGTGACGATCTGCGCCATGACGGCGACCGTCATGCAGGCGCTGGACACCACGATTGCCAACGTCGCCCTGCCCTACATGCAGGGCACGCTGTCGGCGTCGCAGGACCAGATCAACTGGGTGCTCACCTCCTACATCGTCGCCGCCGCGATCATGACGGCGCCGGTGGGATGGATCGCCAACCGTTACGGCCGCAAGCGCATCTTCATCATCTGCGCGGCCGGCTTCACCTTCGCCTCCGTGCTGTGCGGGCTAGCGCAGGACATCAACCAGATGGTGCTGTTCCGCCTGCTGCAAGGTGTGTTCGGCGCCGCGCTGGTGCCGCTGTCGCAATCCGTGATGCTCGACTATTACACGCTCCAGGAACGCGCGACGGCCATGTCGATCTGGGGCATGGGCGTGATGATGGGCCCGATCATGGGTCCTTCGCTGGGCGCCTGGCTGACCGAGACCTATTCCTGGCACTGGGTGTTCTTCGTCAATCTGCCGTTCGGCGCGATTACCGTGCTCGGGCTCGCCGTCTTCCTGGACGAGACCGACAAGAATCTCAGCCTGAAGTTCGACTGGTTCGGCTTCGCCGCGCTGGCGGTCGCGATCGGCGCACTCCAGCTCGCGCTCGACCGCGGCGAGCAGCTCGACTGGTTCGAGTCGGTCGAGATCGTGACCGAGTTCATCGTCTCGGGCATCGCCTTCTATTACTTCTTCGCCCACTCCCTCACGACCTCGCGGCCGTTCATCCAGTTCGCGCTGTTCAAGGATCGCAACTTCCTCACCGGCTGTATCTTCATGACGGTGATGGGCCTCGTACTGTACTCGACCATGGCGCTGGCCTCGCCCTACCTGCAAAACGTCATCGGCTATCCCATCATGACCGCGGGCGGTCTGCTCGCGAGCCGCGGCTTCGGCACTTTCTTCGCGATGATGATCGTCGGCCGGATCATGCGCTACGTCGAGGCGCGCACGCTGATCATTTCCGGCCTGATGCTGACGGCCGCGTCGCTGTTCCAGATGACCGGCTGGACCGACCAGACCCAGGTGCCGGAGATCGTCATCGTCAGCGTGATCCAGGGCTTCGGCTTCGGCCTCGTCTTCGTGCCGCTCTCGACGGTGTCGTTCCTGACGCTGTCGAACCATCTGCGCACGGACGGCACCGCGATGCTGACGCTGCTCCGCAACGTCGCGAGCTCGGTCGGCATCTCGATCGTGATCGCCCAGCTGACCCAGGGTACGCGCAAGACCTACGCGATCCTGTCCGAGTACATCAATCCGTTCAACCACGCGCTGCAGATGCCGAATGTGCGCAGCATGATCGACCTCACCACCGACGCCGGCCGCGCCATGGCCGACCGGATGGTCGGCGTGCAGGCGCAGATCATCGCCTTCGCACACGACTACCAGCTCGTGATGTTCTTCATCCTCTGCACCATCCCGCTCGCGCTGATGATCGGCTCGACCAAGGCCATCCTGCGCAAGCAGGCGGCGGGGCCGGAACATGCGGTGATGGAGTAGCTGCTGTCGTCCCGGACAAGCGCAGCGAAGCTGAGCGCAGATCCGGGACCCATAACCACAGGGAGTGGTTTGGCGAAGACACGGAGTTGCCGGTTAGCTCCACGACTCCTCCCTGTGGTTATGGGTCCCCGCCTGCGCGGGGACGACACCGAATTTGTGGCGCGAGCTACCCCAAAAGCTCCTCGCAGCCCAAATCGTCGACAGCCATCATCACCCGCTCCAGATTGTTCCACCAGATCCCCGGCGGGATGTTGATGCTCCATTGCCAGACCGGCTTGGTGATGTGCCAGAGCACCGACCAGCGATAATCCTGGTCGAGCGCGCCGCGCGTGTAACCGGTTACGCCGTGTGCGAGCAGCGTCTCGTGGTAGCGGTTGAGCAGCGTCCGCTCGAGCGCCTGTCGGCGCTCCGGATACCATTGCAACGCGATCATGTAGGCGAGATCGCTGGTGGGCACATTGATGCCCCACAGATCGAAATCGAAGATGCGCACGGTGTCGGCGACACCGGCCCGCGGCAGCAGGAAATTCCAGGTATGCGCGTCGCCGTGGGCAATCGTGACATGGCGGCGCGAATGGTAGCGCTGGGATAGCCGGGCCGACTGCTCGATGAGACGACGGTAGAGGATTCGCCGCTCTTCGCAGAGACGGTCGCCGAGTTGATCGGCGAAACGGTCGTAATGACCGGCGAAAGTCTCCATGCGCCCTGCGCTGTCCTCGGTGCTCGCCCAGGTGCCGACGGTCGCGCCGAGGCTGGCATGATCCCACCACGTCGCATGCATGCGCGCCAGCGTCGTGACGATCGCCATCGCCTGATCGCGCGACGGCGGCAGCGTCGGCACGGTCGCAATGTCATGGCTGTCAGTGAGGTCTTCGAGCAGAAGGTGCCAGGCCTCGCTCTCCTCGTCGAAATGCCCATCGAAGCAGCGCGGCGTGAGTCCCGACGGCATGTTCGGCGCGAGCTGCGTGTAAAAGGCCACCTCATGCCGGCCGCGATCTGCAAGCGTCCTGGCGAAGGCGGCATGCGCCATCTTCAAGATCAGCGACTGCGGGGCACCGGTGGATTCGCCGACGTAACGCAGGCCGAGGCGGACGATGTGCGACACGACGGTGTCGCGCTGATGCAGCACCTTCACCTCGCGGACCGCGCCGCGATCCAGCACCCCGCCCCTGCGCAGGGCAGCCGTCAGTTGGGCGGGCTCAACGACCGCCGGCAGTTGTGGAGGTGTCATCAAGCGCGCCCCGGGTGCCGCGCTCATACTGCACGATCACACAGGCGAGCGCCACACCCTCCGCTCGTCGTCCCGGACCAGCGAAGCGCAGATCCGGGCCCCACATCCACAGGCTGATGTGGTTACGAGGACTCGGAGTTAAGGCCTTGCAAGAGAACCGCACCCCAGGGCTGGGTCCCGGCCCCCCGTGCGCAATTGCGCACCAGACCGGGACGACAACCGGAGCTAGACGTCGAAGAACACCGTCTCGTCGCCGCCCTGCAGCCGCAGGTCGAGCCGGTAGACCGGCTTGCCTGCATCGCGCACAGCGATCAGCGTGGCGCGGCGGTCGGCCGGCACCAGCGCCAGCACGGGATCGGCGGCGTTGCCGGCTTCGTCGCTGAAATAGATGCGGGTGTAGAGATGCCGCAGCATGCCGCGACCGAACACCGCAACGACGATGTGCGGCGCCTGCGTCTTGCCGTCCGGATCGGGCACGGCGCCCGGTTTGATGGTGTCGAAGGAATAATTGCCGTCCTTGTCCGTTCCGCAACGGGCGAAGCCGCGGAAGCTCGCGTTCGGCAGCGCACGCTTGTCCTGCGGATCGGCGAAGCGGCCCTGCGCGTCCGCCTGCCAGATCTCCAGCATGCAATCCGGCACGGCGACGCCATCACCGTCGAACACGCGGCCCTCGATACGGATGCGGTCGCCGGAGGCGTCGGGCGTGAGCGTCGAGTTCGTGAATGCGTCGTTCCAGGCGTACTCGCCATTCGGCGTCAGGCCGTATTTGAAGAACGGACCGACGGTCTGCGATGGGGTGATCCCGTTGTCCTTTCCGTTTTTCTGCACTTAACTATTCTCCATTGGCGTGGCGTTCTTGCCGCGCAGCACGATGTCAAAGCGGTAGCACAGCGCCCATTCGGGCTGGGTGTTCTCGAGATCGAACGACGAGACCATGCGCGCGCGCGCCTTCTCGTCCGGCACCGAGTTGAAGATCGGGTCGAACGGGAACAGCGGGTCGTTCGGGAAGTACATCTGCGTCACGAGGCGCGTGACGAAGGAATAACCGAACACCGAAAGATGGATGTGCGCCGGACGCCAGGCGTTGTGGTGATTGCCCCAGGGGTAAGCGCCGGGCTTGATGGTGACGAAGCGGTAGTAGCCGGAGGCATCGCTCTGGGTGCGACCCGCGCCGGTGAAGTTCGGATCGAGCGGCGCCGGATGCTGGTCGCGGACATGGACGTAGCGGCCGCAGGAATTGGCCTGCCAGATCTCGACCAGCGAGTTCGGCACGCCGCGGCCGTCCTCGTCGCGCACATGGCCGTGCACGATGATGCGCTCGCCGAGCGGCTCGCCGGTGTGCTGATGGGTGAGATCATTCTCGCCTTCGCGCACGGTCTCGTGGCCGTAGACCGGACCGGTCAGCTCCGACAGCGTGTGGCGCATCGGAATCAAGGGCCTGTTCGGCGCGCGCTTGATCGAGCTCTTGTACTCGGGCGACAGCGGCAGCGGATGCGCCTTGTTGCTGTCGACGGGATAGATGAATGTCATTGGCGAACTCCTCCCCGGCCATTTTCGTGCGGCCGGTCAACGCTTGCTCCGATCATTATAATATATAACTAATCGGGGAAAGCGGGTTTAGCGGGCCTCTTGTAGCCTTCACCTGCCGCAAGCGCCCTATTTGATCGGCGGACGCGGCAGCACGGCTTCCCCGGCCTCGAGCCGGTAAGTGTGATCGAGCGAATACCAGGGCGCCGGAACATCGGGCGCGGTCGGATGCGGCATCTCGTGGCGCACGAACTTGCCGATCAGCGCTTGTGTCACGCCGAACTGCACGTCGCTGTCGATATGGGGATCGTTGGGATCGTAGACCTGCGAGATCAGGACCTTGAACCCCGGCTTGAAGATCAGGGCATGCAGATGCGCGGGACGATAAGCGTGCCGGCTCTGCGCTTCCAGCAGACGGCCGACCACGCCGTCGGTCGGAATGGGATAGCCGACCATCATCACCGAGCGAAAGGAGAAGCACCCATCCTGATCTGTCGTGAACTTGCCGCGCAGGTTCATGTCGGCCTGCTCGGGATCCTGGTTCTCGTAGAGACCAACCGGCGAGGCGTGCCAGACGTCGACCTCTGCGCCCGCAACGGGCCGGCCGTCCTTGTCGACGACGCGACCGTTGACGAACAGCGTCGCGCCCGGGGTCTCGGACCGGACGATCGATCCGCCGTTCTCCACCCGCGGCGAGTTCAGCCGCCAGAACGGTCCGAGCAGCGATTGATCCGTTTCCGTATTGCCCTGGTCACCATTGTTCAGCAGGCACACCAGCGGGGAGACGCCGAGCGAGCCCGCCATCAGCACAACTTCGTTGTGCGTGTCGGTGGTCAGCTTGCCGAGTTCGGCGACGATTGCCGTGGCGTCGCGGAATTCCTTCTCGGTCAGGCGAACGTCGCGGACGAAGGCATGCAGGTGCTTGACCAGCGAGACCATGATCTGGCGAAGCCGTGGATCGGACGTTCGCTCCATCACCGCCAGTGCCGCCGCCGTGACGTCCTGCTCGCGCGCGATGATCATGCTGCCATTTTCTCCCTGTCATTCCGGGGCAGCCCGACAGGGCTGAACCCGGAATCTCGAGATCCCGGATTCCACTCTAACGAGCGGCTCCGGGATGACGGGACGCTGCGCGTCCCGTCAGTTCAGCTTCTCGATCGCGACCGCGACGCCCTGGCCGACGCCGACGCACATGGTGGCGAGCGCGAGCTTGCCGCCGCGCTTCTCCATGCCGTGCACGGCGGTGAGCGCGAGACGGGCGCCACTCATGCCGAGGGGATGGCCGAGCGCGATGGCGCCGCCATGCGGATTGACGAAGTCGGCATCGTCCTTGACGCCGAGCTGACGGAGGCAGGCGATGCCCTGCGAGGCGAAGGCCTCATTGAGCTCGATCAGGTCGAAATCGCTGATCTTCTTGCCGAGACGCTCCATCAGCTTGCGGGTCGCGGGCACGGGGCCGATGCCCATGATGCGCGGCGGCACGCCGGCCGAGGCAAGCCCGAGGATGCGCGCGCGCGGCGTGAGACCATGCTTCTTCACCGCAGCTTCCGACGCCAGGATCATCGCGGCGGCGCCGTCATTGACGCCGGAGGCATTGCCGGCGGTCACCGTGCCCGGATTGCGCACGATCGGCTTCAGCTTGGTCAGCCCTTCCAGCGTGGTCTCGGGACGCGGATGCTCGTCCTTGTCGACGGTAACAGGGCCAGCCTTGCCGCCGGGAATGGTGATCGGCGTGATCTCCTCGGCGAAATAGCCGGCGGCGATCGCCGCACCGGCGCGCTGCTGCGAGCGGATGGCGAAAGCGTCCTGGTCGGCGCGGGAGACCTGGAATTCCTCGGCGACGTTCTCGCCGGTCTCCGGCATGGCGTCGACGCCATACTGGGCCTTGAGCAGCGGATTGATGAAGCGCCAGCCGATCGTGGTGTCGAAAATCTCGGCGGAGCGCGAGAAGGCTTCCTGCGCCTTGCCCATCACGAACGGGGCGCGCGTCATGGATTCGACGCCGCCGGCAATCGCAAGCTCGATCTCACCGGCGCGGATCGCGCGGCCGGCCGCCCCGACCGCGTCGAGGCCGGAGGCGCAGAGCCGGTTCAGGGTCTGGCCGGGAACCGAGTCCGGCAGACCCGCGAGCAGCAGCGCCATGCGCGCGACGTTGCGATTATCCTCGCCGGCCTGGTTGGCGCAGCCGAAGAAGACTTCATCCACCTGCGCCCAATCGAGGTTGGGGTGCTTGCCCATCAGCGCCTTGATCGGGGCTGCCGCGAGGTCGTCGGCGCGCACCTTGGCGAGCGAGCCTCCGAAGCGGCCGATCGGTGTCCGCACGGCATCGCAAATAAAGACGTCACGCATCGTTGTTCTCCCTGAATGCCGCGGTCCGGCCAGAATTCTTCAATGACGGCGGAGTTTTAGGAGGGCGCCCGCAGCAGGTCAATTGACGGTTTCGCGCGGGCCGCATGGCTTGGCGCATGAGCTACCTGCCGAGAAACTCCAGCCGTCATTCCGGGGCGCCCGAAGGGCGAGCCCGGAATCCATACCCACGAGCGGGGGTTATGGATTCCGGGCCTGCGCCTATCGGCGCATCCCGGAATTACGACCAAAAATGTGGCAGCCGCTCGCCCGATGCGGACAACGTGGAAAACCCGCCCCATCCGGCCAAAGCGATAGGAGCACGGGGCGAAATTTTGTAGGTTGCGCCGCCCATGACAGTCCGACAACCCATTCCCGCGCCAGACCCTGAACCTACACAAGCGCCGCCGGCGGAAGCTGCCGCGCGCGTCACGCCGATGATGGAACAGTACCTTGAAATCAAGGCGGCGCATCAGGGCCTCTTGCTGTTCTACCGGATGGGCGATTTCTACGAGCTGTTCTTCGAGGACGCCGAGATTGCCTCCAGGACGCTGGGCATCGTGCTGACCAAGCGCGGCAAGCATCAGGGCGCGGATATCCCGATGTGCGGCGTGCCGGTCGAGCGCTCCGAGGATTATCTGCACCGCCTGATATCAGCCGGCCACCGGGTCGCGGTGTGCGAGCAGACCGAGGATCCCGCCGCCGCGAAGGCGCGTGGCAACAAGAGCGTCGTGCGCCGCGGCGTGGTGCGACTGGTCACCCCAGGCACGCTGACCGAGGACACGCTGTTAGATGCGCGCGCCAACAATTACCTGCTGGCGATTGCGCGCGCCCGCTCCTCCGCCGGCGGCGACCGTTTCGGCCTTGCCTGGATCGACATCTCGACCGCCGAATTTTCCGTGACGGAATGTTCGGGCGGCGAGCTCGCCGCGACGCTGGCGCGCATCAATCCGAACGAGGCGATCGTCACCGACGCGCTCTACAACGACAGCGAGCTCGGGCCGACCTTGCGCGAGTTGCCGGCGGTGACGCCCCTGACCCGCGACGTCTTCGACGGCGCCACCGCCGAGAAGCGTCTCTGCGATTATTTCGCGGTTGCGACCATGGACGGGCTGGCGCAGCTGACGCGCCTTGAAGCCACCGCCGCGGCGGCGGCCGTCACCTATGTCGACCGCACCCAGGTCGGCAAGCACCCGCCGCTGTCGCCGCCCGCGCGCGAGGCCTCGGGCGCGACCATGGCGATCGACCCGGCCACCCGCGCCAATCTCGAACTGACGCGGACGCTGGCGGGCGAACGCCGCGGCTCGCTGCTCGATGCCATCGACTGCACGGTGACTTCAGCCGGCTCACGTCTGCTGGCGCAGCGGCTCGCGGCGCCGCTGACGGATGCGCCGGCGATCGCGCGGCGGCTCGATGCGGTCAGCAGCTTCGTTGCCGATTCAGCCGCGCGCGAAGACATCCGGAGCATTCTGCGCGGTGCGCCCGACATGTCGCGGGCACTGGCCCGTCTCTCGGTCGGCCGCGGCGGACCGCGTGACCTCGCCGGCCTTCGTAATGGCATCATGGCCGCCGACCAGGCGCTGGCGCGCCTCGGCGAGATCGACCAGCCGCCACAGGAAATCGCGGCGGTGATGGCCGCGCTGCAAAAGCCGTCGCGAGAGCTCGCTGCCGAATTCGCCGCGGCGCTCGACGAGCAACTGCCGCTGATCAAGCGCGATGGCGGCTTCGTGCGCCAGGGCTACGAGCCCGCGCTCGACGAAGCCCGAAACCTGCGCGACGCCTCGCGCCTGGTGGTCGCCTCGATGCAGGCACGCTACGCCGACGCGACCTCCGTGAAGGGCCTCAAAATCCGCCACAACAACGTGCTCGGCTATTTCGTCGAGGTCACCGCGCAGCACGGCGACAAGTTGATGTCGGCGCCGCTGAACGCGACCTTCATCCATCGCCAGACGCTGGCGGGCCAGGTGCGCTTCACCACATCCGAGCTGGGCGAGATCGAGGCCAAGATCGCCAATGCCGGCGACCGCGCGCTCAACCTCGAGCTCGAGATCTTCGAGCGTCTCTGCGCCAAGGCGCTCGAGATCAGCGAGGACCTTCGCGCCGCCGCGCACGGCTTCGCGCTGCTCGACGTCGCGACATCGCTGGCGAAACTCGCGGTCGACGACAACTATGTGCGGCCCGAAGTCGACTCCTCCCTCGGCTTTGCCATCGAAGCCGGCCGCCACCCAGTGGTCGAACAGGCGCTGAAACGCAATGGCGAGCCGTTCATCGCCAACGCCTGCGACCTGTCGCCGGCGCCCGCGCAAAAGTCCGGCCAGCTCTGGCTGCTGACCGGTCCGAACATGGCGGGTAAATCGACCTTCCTGCGCCAGAACGCGCTGATTGCCCTGATGGCGCAGATCGGCAGCTTCGTGCCGGCGACGCGCGCGCGGATCGGCATCATCGACCGCTTGTTCTCGCGCGTCGGTGCCGCCGACGATCTCGCGCGCGGCCGCTCCACATTCATGGTCGAGATGGTCGAGACCGCGGCGATCCTCAACCAGGCCGGCGAGCGCTCGCTCGTGATCCTGGATGAGATTGGCCGCGGCACCGCGACCTTCGACGGGCTCTCGATCGCCTGGGCCGCGATCGAGCATCTGCACGAGAGCAATCGCTGCCGCACGCTGTTCGCCACGCATTATCACGAGCTGACCGCGCTCTCGGCCAAGCTGCCGCGGATGTTCAACGCGACGGTGCGGGTGAAGGAGTGGCAAGGCAATGTCGTGTTCCTGCACGAGGTGCTGCCCGGTTCGGCCGACCGCTCCTACGGCATCCAGGTCGCAAAGCTCGCCGGCCTGCCGCCGGCCGTGATCACGCGCGCCAAATCGGTGCTGGCGAAACTCGAGGCCCAGGACCGCGGCCAGACGGCCCGGGCCCTCGCCGACGATCTGCCGCTGTTTGCGGTGCCATCGCGCGCTGCCGCGGAAGCCGCACCGCCAAGCGAGGCCGAGCTGCTGATGGAAGCGGTGAAAGCGCTGCACCCCGACGAGATGTCGCCGCGTGAGGCGCTGGATGCGCTGTATGCGCTGAAGGCCAAGCTGCCGAAGCAGTGAACGGTGCCGTAGGGTGGGTTAGCGAAGCGTAACCCACCACCTTGATCGCCGCACGAGAAGTGGTGGGTTACGCGTTCGGCTAACCCACCCTACAAGGCGAATGCTACGCCGCGGGGATGACTCGTTTCCTCCGCCCGTTCCACCACAACGTCAGATTCCACACGATGCAGGTGGCGAGCCCCAGGCTGAGGCCGATCGCCGAGCCGAAGTTTCCAGCCCCCACATGCAGCACCGCGATCGCCATGCCGAAGCCGAGCAGGCCCCAGGCCGAGTTGGCGAGCACGGCGGCGGTCGGCGGGCCGCCGATGCGCGGGTGCAGGATCACCATCATGCTGGTGAAGACGATCGGGTAGAGCGCGATCACGCCGGAGACCCGCGGGCCGACCCAGCCCGAGGTCGAGACCACGATCGCGACCAGCGTCGCGACCAGCGAGGCGCGGAACGGAATGTCGTACCAGCGACGCGTCACCAGCGGCATCTTCACGTGGCGGTACTTTGCGAGCAGCGGAATGCAGATGCCGAAGGCAACCAGGTTCACGGCGAGTCCTGCCATCAAGGTCCAGTCAAACAGACGGATGATGGACGCCAGCACGATCCACACTGCGACCGCGCTTCCGACACTCACGGCAAAGCTATGCCGCTGCGCCAGCACGACATAGGTGAGCCCCAGGACGATCGTCGCAGCGTTGACCGGAAGGCTCGACAGTGCGCCTTGCGCGATGAAAGCGGCATCGTGGTCGAGCGCAAGGAAGACGTAGGAGGGCCCTGCCGAGATCGGCAGCGTCGCCACCAGCGCACCGATCACCGGACCTGAGCGCTCGGTGATAACAGATGCCGACACAACGAACGCGGCCGCGATCGCCATGCGCAGGAGAAGGAAGAGGATGAAGTGGAGTTCGGGGGGCATTTCTTCTTTGTCGTCCCGGACAAGCGAAGCGCGGATCCGGATGGAACGTAAAGTAACTCTCACCGTCATTCCGGGGCGCGCAAAGCGCGAGCCCGGAATCCATAGCCACAGGCCGCAGTTATTCACAAAGCTGGGGCGACGACCGTGCGAAAGCACCACGGCCTGGGGTTATGGGTTCCCACCCCCCCGTGCGCAATTGCGTACTAGGCGGGAACGACACCGATCGTTGGGATACGACTTTCGCCCCTCACATCCGCTGCATCGACACCGAAACCTTCGGGCCGTTCTTGATGGTCTGATAGACCACGCAATAGCGCTCGGTGAGCTTGAGCAGCAGATCGAGCTTGTCCTGCGGCGCGTCGGTGTCGACCTCGAAGCGCAGGCGGATCTCGGCGAAGCCGACCGGAGTCTCCTTGTCGACGCCGAGCGTGCCGCGGAAGTCGAGATCACCCTCGGCATAGACGTTACCGGTCTTCAGCGGCACCTCGATCGCGGTCGCGACCGATTTCAGCGTGACGCCGGCGCAGGCGACCAGCGCTTCCAGCAGCATGTCACCGGAGCAGAGCTCGAGGCCGGAGCCGCCCGTGGCCGGATGCAGGCCAGCCATTGCAATGGCGCGGCCGGTCTCGACCTTGCAGGCGATGCCGTCGCTGTCGGTCGAGCCCTTGGCCTTCAGCGTGATCATCGCGGCCTTGGGATCGGTCTTGTAGCGTTCCTTGATCGGGGCCTGCATCTGGCGCAGTGCTGCGGCGTCCATTTGGTTCTCTCCCGGAAAAATCGCCCCTCGATGTACCGGCTCGGAGAGAAATTGTCACCACCACATGGCCTGACCGGGACCCTGGGTTGCGTCACGGTCGGGCACGCTGCGATCGAGCGAACGGTCAAGTGACGTCAGCACGCTTCGCTTGAAGTTCTCGAACAGCAGCGAATTGCGGTCGCGCGGCCGACCCAGATTGATCTCGATCTGGTCGAACAGCCGGCCCGGCCGCGGCCGCATCACCAGCACGCGATCGGCCAGCACCACGGCCTCGTCGACGTCATGTGTGACGAGGATCAATGTCGGGCGCGTGTCGGCCCAGAGGTCGAGCAAATGATCCTGGAGATCGCGGCGCGTGAAGGCATCGAGCGCGGAGAACGGCTCGTCGAGCAGCAGCACTTCAGGCTGCGGCACCAGCGCGCGCGCGATCGCGACACGCTGCGCCTGTCCGCCGGAGAGCTCACGCGGCCAGGCCTGCGCCTTGTCGGCGAGGTCGACGCGCTCGAGCGCGCGCGCCACCTTCTCGCGCCGCTCAGTCGCGGGCAAATCGGCAAGGCCGAAGCCGATATTGTCGGCGACGCTGAGCCAGGGCAGCAGCCGCGGCTCCTGGAAGATGATGCCGATCTTGGCGTGCGGCGAGGCGATCGCCTCGCTGTCGAGCGTCACAGTGCCCGAGCTGGCGCGGTCGAGGCCGGCGATGGCGCGCAGCAGCGTGGACTTGCCGCAGCCGGAGCCGCCGATGATGGCGATGATCTCGCCCTGCCTGATCTCGGCGGAGAAGCGCGCCAGCGCCTGCACACCGTTTGGATAGGTCTTGCTGACCCGGGCGAGCGCCAGCATCGCCTCAAGCTCCCTTCGCGCGCCCGAAGGCGTCCTGCCAGCGCAGGAAGGGCGCGGCCGCGACCTCGATCAGCCAGTCCGTGAGCTTGCCGAGGATGGCGAAGATCACGATCGCAGCCAAAATCTGCGCGGGCTTGCCGAGCTGCTGGCCGTCGAGCAGGAGATAGCCGAGGCCTTCGGAGGCGCCGATCAGCTCGGCCGCGACCACGAACATCCAGCCAAGGCCGAGACCGACGCGCAAGGACACGACATAGGCCGGCAGCACCGCAGGCAGCAGGATGCGGCGGATCATGGCGAACCCGGAGAGGCGGAAGACACGGCCGACCTCGACGACCTTGCGGTCCACCGAGAGGATCGCGCCCATCACGCCGAGATAGACCGGGAAGAACACGCCGACCGCGATCAGCGCGATCTTCGAGGTCTCGAAGATGCCGAGCCAGAGGATGAACAGCGGCACCCAGGCGAGCGAAGGGATCGCGCGCAGCGCCTGCACCGTTGGATCGAGCAGCCGGCGCGCCAGCGACCAATAACCGGAGATGGCACCTAGCAGCGTGCCCGCGATGACGCCGAACGCGAAGCCGAGGCCGACCCGCCAAAGCGTCGCGGCGATGTGGCGGACCAGCTCGCCGGAGCGGGCGAGCTCGGTGATGGTGGCAAAGATGCGCGAGGGCGGCGGCACCAATCGGCCATTGGACCAGCCGAGCCAGACCACGAGCTCCCAGCCCAGCGCGAGCGTGACCGGCAGCAACAGCCCCAGCGCCGGCCGCACGTAGCGGGACAGCCGCGAGGGCGCGACGGCGCTTTCGGCCGGTTCCGAGGATCGTTGCAAGGCGGGCGCGTCGGAGATCATGGCTTTAGCAAGCGCGTCTGGCGAGGGAATGCAATGGCGCGGCAATCTCGGCTGTCGTCCCGGACAAGCGCAGCTCTTGGCAACGCGTTGCGTTGTCCAGGGCGGAGCGCAGATCCGGGCCCCATAACCACAGGGAGACGTGGTTACGGGGACTCGGAGTTACCGTCTTCGTGCCACAACCACTCCCTGTGGTTATGGGTCCCGGGCTCGCTTCGCGCCCCGGGACGACGGCGGAGTTTGTTGCGGCGGCACGCGTCTTAAGAACCAAACTAATTCGTCGGCAGCGGGACCTGATCGTCGATCAGCGCGTCGAGTGTTGCCTTCACGTCGACCTTGGCGTCGACGACGCCGGCCTGCTGCAGGGCGAGGCCCGCAGCGAGGATCGACTCGCGCTGGGGCGCGCCGATGCGGCTGTGGGTCAGCTCGGTACGCTCCTTGAGCTGCTTGTCGACGACGGCTTCGGGCAGCTTGGTCACGGCGATGAAGGTCTTCTTCAGCTCGTCGTAGTTCGCCAGCGAATATTTGCGCGCCTCTTCATACACCGCGAGCACGCGGCGGGCAGCGTCCGGATAGTCCTTCAGGAACTGCTCGCGCACATTGAGGATGCCCCAGGTGTTGGCGTCGGCCTTGCGGTAGAACAGCTTCGCGCCCTCCTCGACCTCGGCCTGCGCCATCATCGGATCGAGGCCGGCCCAGGCGTCGACATCGCCGCGGATCAGCGCGGTCTTGCCGTCGGCATGCTGCAGCAGCACCGGCGTAATATCCTTTTCGGTCAGGCCGGCGCTGAGCAGCGCACGCACCAGGAAGATGTGCGGATCGGTGCCACGTGTCACCGCGACGCGCTTGCCCTTGAGACCCGCAACGCTCGCAATCTTGGAGTCCTTGCCCGTCACCAGCGCGGTCCATTCTGGACGCGAATAGACATAAATCGACTTGATCGGGTTGCCGTTGATGCGGGCGACCAGCGCCGCCGAGCCCGCGGTCGAGCCGAAATCGATCGAGCCGGCGTTGAGGAATTCGAGCGCCTTGTTGGAGCCGGCCGACTGCACCCAGGTGACGCTGATGCCGTCCTTGGCAAACTCCTTCTCAAGAAGCCCCTTCTGCTTCAGGACCATCGACACCGGATTGTAGGTCGCCCAGTCGATACGGATTTCCTTGAGCGGATCCGCCGCCTGTGCCGCGGGGGTTATCGCGAGCGCCACCGTTCCCGCCAGCAGAATGCGTCGTGTAATCCTGATCATGCCCAGCCCCTTCAAAACTTCATTGTTTTTCAATGAGTTATATCTAGAGGTCAACAGGAAAATCCGCCCCTGGAAAGCCCTCCAGCCGAGAACAAATTTGCCCAAAACCGGCCCTTCCCAGCATGGAACGACTATTGCCTGAGAATGGCGGGTGACAGCGCCTGTCACCTCTTATATCCGGTGGGACATGGACAGCGTCGCGACTGAGCACAAGGCCGAGGTAGACGATCGCTTCGGCACCGCGCGGATCACCGCCGCGATCGATGCGCTTGCCGAGAAGCATGAGGGACGCGAGGACACGTTCCGCACGGCCGTGGCGCAGTTGCTCAAGGCCGAGCTGATCGAGGCCCGCGCCGCGGCACAGGCGCTCCTGCTGAAGGACCGCCACGGCCGCCGTTGCGCCGAGCGGCTGTGTCATGTCCAGGACGAGATCATCCGTATCCTGTACTCGGCGGCCACCCGTCATCTCTACCGCTCGCCGATCCCGAGCGGCGCCGAGCGCATGGCGGTGGTGGCGACCGGCGGCTATGGCCGCGGCCTGATGGCCCCCGAGTCCGACATCGATCTGCTCTTCATCCTGCCCTACAAGCAGACTGCCTGGGGCGAGCAGGTCGCCGAAGCGATCCTCTACTGCCTCTGGGACATGGGGCTGAAGGTCGGTCACGCCACGCGTTCGGTCGATGAATCGATCCGGCAGGCGCGCGGCGACATGACGATCCGCACCGCGATCCTGGAGACGCGCTTCCTCACCGGCGACCAGCCGCTCTATGACGAGCTGGTCGCGCGCTTCGACAAGGAAGTCGTGCAGGGCACCGCATCCGAATTCGTCACCGCAAAGCTCGCCGAGCGCGAGGAGCGGCACCGCCGCGGCGGCCAGTCGCGCTACCTGGTCGAACCCAACGTCAAGGACGGCAAGGGCGGCCTCCGCGACCTTCACACGCTGTTCTGGATCGCCAAATACGTCTACCGCGTGCGCGACACGAACGAGCTGGTCGAGCGCGGCGTGTTCGATGCGCAGGAATACCGCACCTTCCGCCGCTGCGCCGATTTCCTCTGGTCGGTACGCTGCAATCTGCATTTCTACTCTGGCCGCGCCGAGGAGCGCCTCTCCTTCGACCTCCAGCGCGAGATCGCGGTCCGGCTCGGCTACACCTCGCATCCCGGCATGCAGGACGTCGAGCGGTTCATGAAGCACTACTTCCTGGTCGCCAAGGAGGTGGGCAACCTGACCGCCATCCTCTGCGCCAAGCTCGAGGACCAGCAGGCCAAGCCCGCGCCGGTCTTGAGCCGCATGATGGCGCGGCTGCGCCCCACGCCGGCGAAGCGGCGCGTGCCTGACAGCGACGACTTCATCGTCGACAACAACCGCATCAACGTCGCCGCGCCCGACGTGTTCAAGCACGATCCGGTCAACCTGATCCGCATCTTCCGCCTGGCGCAGAAGAACAACCTCGCCTTCCATCCGGACGCGATGCGCGACGTGACGCGTTCGCTCGGCCTGATTAACGCGCAGCTTCGCGAGAACCCCGAAGCCAACCGTCTGTTCATGGATATCCTGACGTCCGACAACGCAGAGATCGTGCTGCGGCGGATGAACGAGACCGGCGTGCTCGGCCACTTCATCCGCGCCTTCGGCAAGATCGTCTCGATGATGCAGTTCAACATGTATCATCACTACACCGTCGACGAGCACCTGATCCGTTGCATCGGCTTTCTCCAGGACATCGAACGCGGCGGCATCGAGGAGTTCGCGCTCGCCAGCGACCTCATGCGCAAGACCCGGCCCGAACATCGCGCGGTGATCTACATCGCGACGCTGTTGCACGATGTCGCCAAGGGCCGGCCCGAGGATCACTCGATCGCGGGCGCCAAGGTCGCGCGCCGGCTCTGTCCGCGATTCGGCTTCAGCCCGGCCGACACCGAGCTCGTGGCCTGGCTGATCGAGGAACACCTGACCATGTCGACGGTCGCGCAGTCGCGCGATCTCTCCGACCGCAAGACCATCGAGAATTTTGCTGCCGTCGTGCAGTCGGTCGAGCAGATGAAGCTGCTCACGATTCTGACCACCGCCGACATTCGCGGCGTCGGTCCGGGCGTGTGGAACGGCTGGAAGGCGCAGCTGCTGCGCTCTCTCTATTATGAGACCGAGCCGGTGCTGACCGGCGGCTTCTCGGAGGTCGACCGCGGCAAGCGGCTTGCGGCTGCTTATGCCGAATTCCGCATGGCCTTTGCCGAGTGGCCGAAGGAGGAGCTCGACGCCTATATCGGCCGACACTATCCGGCCTACTGGCTCAAGGTCGAGCTGCCGCGAAAGATCCGCCACGCCCGCTTCGTCCGCTCCAGCGAACAGGCCGGCCACAAGCTCGCGATCAATGTCGGCTTCGACGAGGTGCGCGGCGTCACCGAGCTCACGATCTTCGCCGCCGACCATCCCTGGCTGCTCTCGATCATCGCGGGCGCCTGTGCCTCGGCCGGCGCCAACATCGTCGATGCCCAGATCTACACCACGACCGACGGCCGCGCGCTCGACACCATCTCGATCTCACGGGAATACGACCGCGACGAGGACGAGGGCCGGCGCGCCACCCGCATCGGCGAGATGATCGAGGACGTGCTCGAAGGCAAGCTGCGCCTGCCGGAAGTCGTGGCGCGGCGCACCGTGCGCGGCAAGGCGCGGCCCTTCGTGGTCGAGCCGGAAGTGACCATCAACAACCAATGGTCCGACCGTCACACCGTGATCGAGGTCTCCGGCCTCGACCGCCCCGGCCTGCTCTACGAGCTGACCACGGCGATCTCGAAGCTCAATCTCAACATCGCCTCGGCCCATGTCGCGACCTTCGGCGAGCGCGCGCGCGACGTGTTCTACGTCACCGACCTCCTCGGTGCGCAGATCACCGCCCCGACCCGCCAGTCCGCGATCAAGCGCGCGCTGACCCATGTGATGGCCAGCGACAAGGCGGTTCAGCCGGCGGCGTAAGGCGGCGCTCTCTCCCCTCGTCATTCCGGGGCGCGCGGAGCGCGAACCCGGAATCCATTCATCCACATCGTCGGTGCCGACCGATGGATTCCGGGCTCGCCGTTTGCGCGGCGCCCCGGAATGACGGGTGGAGAGATCGGTGCGCGGCTACGCCTTCATACCTCCACCCCCTCATGCCGCAGCAGCCAGCGCTTGCGCTCGAGCCCGCCGCCGTACTTCACCAGCGAACCGTTCGCACCGATCAGGCGGTGACACGGCAGCACCACGCTGATCGGGTTGGAGCCGTTGGCATGGCCGACGGCGCGCACGGCTTTGGGCATCTCAATCCTTGCGGCGAACGCGCCATAGCTCATGGTGGTGCCGGCGGGAATTTTCGCGAGCGCAGTCCAGACCTTTTGCTGGAACGGCGTGCCGGCGATACGCCATGCGATGGCCGTGAGCCGATCGATATCGCCTTCGAAATATGCCGACAACGCCGCCCGCATTCCCGCGGGCGCAGGCTGATCACTGAGATCCACCGTGCCGTAATGCAGACGCAGGAGTTCGCGCATGCGGTGCTCGTAGTCCTCCCAGTCGAGCGCGCGCAACGTGCCCTCGGCATCGGTGACGAGCAGGGCGATCCCGATCGGCGTCGCGAGGCGATCGAGGCCGAAGCGTTCGGGCGTATTGGTTGATCGGCTGGCCATTGCGACACCATTGTATCGAGACACGGATCGCACTTGCCACGCCTGCCGTGCTAACGTCCACCCGAAAGCTGACGCTTTGGGGGAGTTCGACTTGATCCTGATCGCCAATGTCCTGGTGGCGCTGGTCGCGGCGCTGCACGCCTATTTTCTGATCCTGGAGATGTTCCTTTGGGACAAGCCGCCGGGCTTGAAGGTCTTTCGCAATACGCCGGAGAAGGCCGAGATCACAAAAGTGCTGGCCGGCAATCAGGGCCTCTATAACGGCTTCCTCGCCGCCGGCCTGATTTGGGGTCTCGTCCACGCCAACCCGGCCTTCGCGTTCCAGATCAAGGCATTCTTCCTGCTCTGCGTGATCGTGGCCGGCGCCTACGGTGCGGCGACCGTCAGCACGCGCATCCTGATCGTCCAGGCCCTGCCGGCGGCGATCGCGCTGGTTGCATTGTTCCTGGCCTAAGACCCCTGGCCTGAGACGCGACGGCGCTGCGCCGCGATCCTTGCGCGGCGCCTGCCCTTCCTCCACAATCTTCGACAGCGATGGCGACCGTTGCAAACAACGGGAAAAAGACCGTCGACCGAAAATTCCAACAGGAGGAACAACCCAACATGAGCAATCGCAGAGCCTTCATAGCTGCCACGGCGGCGCTCGTCTTCGCGTTCTCCGCCGGTCAAGCCCTCGCCCAGAAGAAATACGACACCGGTGCAAGCGACACCGAGATCAAGATCGGCCAGACCGTACCGTTCTCCGGCGCCTACTCCGTCTACGCCAATATCGGCAAGACCCAAGCCGCTTACTTCAAGATGATCAACGATCAGGGTGGCATCAACGGCCGCAAGATCAATCTGATCCAGTATGATGACGCCTATTCGCCGCCGAAAACCGTGGAGCAGGTGCGCAAGCTCGTCGAAGGCGACGAAGTGCTTTTCACCTTCCAGCTCATCGGCACCGCGGCCAATGCGGCCGTGCAAAAGTATCTCAACGGCAAGAAGGTGCCGCAGCTGCTGGCCTCGACCGGCGCGGCGCGTTTCAACGATCCGCAGAACTATCCCTGGACCATCGCCTATAATCCCAACTACGTGTCCGAGGGGCGCATCTACGCCAAATACATTCTCGCCAATCACCCCAACGCCAAGATCGGCGTGCTCTACCAGAACGATGACATGGGCCGCGATTATCTCGCGGGCCTGAAGAACGGCCTCGGCGACAAGGCCGCCAGCATGATCGTCGGCGAGGTGTCCTACGAGGTCACCGATCCGACGGTGGACTCGCAGGTGGTCAAGCTGAAGTCGATGGGCGTCGACCTGTTCTACGATGCCTCGACGCCGAAATTCGCGGCACAGGCGATCAAGAAGCTCGCCGATCTCGGCTGGTCGCCGGTGCACATTCTCGACATCAATGCGAGCCCGATCTCGGCCACGCTGAAGCCGGCCGGCCTCGACATCTCCAAGGGCATCATCTCGACCCAGTATGGCAAGGAGCCCGGCGATCCGCAGTGGAAGGACGATCCCGGCGTTAAGGCCTTCTTCGCGTTCATGGACAAGTATTTCCCTGAGGGCGACAAGCTCAACACGGTCAACACCTACGCCTATTCGGTGGCCGAGCTCCTGGTCCAGGTGTTGAAGCAATGCGGTGACGACCTTACGCGCGAGAACGTCATGAGACAGGTCGCCAACATCAAGGACTTCACCCCGAGCTTCGCGCTGCCCGGCATCAAGATCAACACCGGACCGAACGATTATCGCGTCAACAAGCAGATGCAGATGATGAGGTTCAACGGCGAACGCTGGGAGCTGTTCGGACCGATCATCGAGGACACAGGATCGTCGGGCTAGTCCCACGCACGGAACCAAAGGGTGGGTTACCCCCGCGGCTGCGCGAAGCGCAGTCCGCTCGGCGTAATCCACCCTACGAATTGTGGGCACTTCCCCACCTTGCGTTGCAGCAATGGCTCCTCCACATTCCCGCGCAGCGATGGCGTCGGGCGTGCAGCAGCGCGTCCGATAGACCGTCGGCAATAACAACCGAGGAAATTGCGAATGAGGAATGGAATTCTGCATCTGGCCACGGCAACGGCGCTGACCCTGGCGCTGTCGGTCTCTGCGGTCAGTGCCCAGAAAAAATATGATCCGGGCGCCAGCGACACCGAGATCAAGGTCGGGCAGACCGTGCCGTTCTCAGGACCGGCGTCGGCCTATGCGTCGATCGGCAAGGCCCAGGCCGCCTACTTCAAGATGATCAACGACCAGGGCGGCATCAACGGCCGCAAGATCAACCTGATCCAGTATGACGACGCCTATTCGCCGCCGAAAGCGGTGGAGCAGGTACGCAAGCTCGTCGAGAGCGACGAGGTGCTCTTGACCTTCCAGATCATCGGCACGCCCTCGAACGCAGCCGTGCAGAAATATCTCAACTCCAAGAAGGTACCGCAGCTGTTCGCCGCCACCGGCGCCTCGAGATTCACGGATCCGAAGAACTTCCCGTGGACCATGGGCTACAACCCGAACTACTTCGTCGAGGGCCGCATCTACGGGCAGTACATCCTGAAGGAGCACCCGAACGCGAAGATCGGCGTGCTCTACCAGAACGACGACCTCGGCAAGGACTATCTGAACGGCCTCAAGGCCGGCCTCGGTGACAAGGCCGCCAAGATGATCGTGACCGAAGCGTCCTACGAAGTCTCCGATCCGACCGTCGATTCGCAGATTCTCAAGATCAAGGATGCCGGCGCCGACCTGTTCTTCAGCGCGACCACGCCGAAGCAGGCGGCACAGGCGATCAAGAAGATCGCCGAGATGGGCTGGCATCCGGTCCAGATCGTCGACATCAACGCCACCTCGGTCGGCGCGGTGATGAAGCCCGCTGGTCTCGAGGCCGCCAAGGGCGTGATCAGCGTCAACTACGGCAAGGATCCGCTCGATCCGACCTGGAAGGACGACGCCGGCATGAAGCGGTATTTCGACTTCATGGCGAAGTACTATCCGGACGGCGACAAGGACTCGAACTTCAACACCTACGGCTACGGCACCGCCCAACTGCTGGCCCACGTGCTGCAGCAGTGCGGCGACGACCTGACGCGCGAGAACGTCATGAAACAGGCCGCCTCCCTGAAGGACGTGACCGGCGACGTCGCGCTGCCCGGAATCAAGGCCAACACCTCGGCGACCGACTACCGCGTCAACAAGCAGCTTCAGATGATGAAGTTCAACGGCGAGCGCTGGGAGCTGTTCGGCCCGATCCTGGAAGACGCAGGCCCGGCGGGTTAGGCGAAGAGAAGGCACACATCGTAGGGTGGGCAAAGGCGCGCAAGCGTCGTGCCCACCATCTCTCCTCGATCGCGACAAACGTGGTGGGCACGCCCCGGGGACGCGCATTCGCGCACCCCGGCACTTTGCCCACCCTATGAACTAAGAAGGTATCTCGCCAAAATTCTTCCCCACCGGCAACACGGCGTGGCGGATCAGCCGTGAATCCTCCACGGCCGCCTGCCGGTGCTTCACCGCTTCGCGATAGACGGGATCGCGGATCATCTCGACGAAGGCCGCGACGCTTGGATATTCGGCGATGAAGCAATGATCCCAGCGCTCCTCTTGCGGGCCGATCAGCATCAGCTCGAACCTGCCCTGCCAGACGATGCGGCCGCCGAGGCGTTCGAACACCGGGCCGCTGTCGCGGCCATAGGCCGCATAGGCTTCCGCACCGCTCGCCTTGCGGCCATCCGGATAGGCCGCCTCTTTGCGCAAGCGCACCAGATTGAGCATGTGGATCGGACCGGGACGGTCGTTATCCCGGAATTGCGCGAAGATCTCCTTGGTCGGATCGATATGGCCCATGAACGCTCCTTCGTGAGTTCCCTCTTCATATTCGCGATCCTAGCTCCGGCGTCCGATCAGCGGAACTGCGGCAGGCGAATGCCGCACCTCCTAATCGAGCGTTAAGCTCGGGGTAACCGGGCCTTAAACAGCGACCGCTAGCGTGCGGCGGGGCAGTCTGACCGGGCGTTTTGCGTATGGCGTGGGGAAAGAAAAAGGGTGGGCGGAAGGAGCCGTTGTTCGGCTTGCCCGCGGCGCTCGCCGATCTGCGCCTGACGTCCGCGGATCGCATCCCCAATGCCGAGGACAAGCCGAAAAAGTCCGCGAAATCATCCGCCAAGCGCAAGGCCGACGATTCCGACGACGAGCCGCCGCGCGAGCGGAAGGCGCCGGCGAGCCGCAGCGGCGCCAAGCGCCGGTCGAAGTCGCGCGGAGGCTTCAGCCTCGGCCGCCTGGTCTATTGGGGCGCGGTGCTCGGCCTGTGGGGCGTGATCGCCGTGATCGCCGTCGTGGTCTATGTCGGCGCCCATCTGCCGCCGATCCAGTCGTTGGAGATTCCAAAGCGGCCACCGACGATACAGATCGTCGGCATCGACGGCAGCATGCTGGCGCAGCGCGGCGAGATGGCCGGCGCCAACGTCTCGCTGAAGGACCTGCCGCCCTATCTGCCCAAGGCCTTCATCGCCATCGAGGACCGCCGCTTCTATTCGCATTACGGCATCGATCCCGTAGGCATCCTGCGCGCGCTCGTCACCAACGTGCTCCATCGCGGCGTGTCGCAGGGCGGCTCGACGCTGACGCAGCAGCTGGCGAAAAACCTGTTCCTGACCCAGGAGCGCACCATGCAGCGCAAGCTGCAGGAGGCGGAGCTGGCGATCTGGCTGGAGCGCAAGCATTCCAAGAACGAGATCCTTGAGCTCTATCTCAACCGCGTCTATTTCGGCTCCGGCGCCTATGGTGTCGAGGCAGCCGCGCAGCGCTATTTCGGCAAGTCGGCCAAGAACGTCACGATTCCCGAGGCCGCGATGCTGGCCGGCCTCGTCAAATCGCCCTCGCGCCTTGCGCCCAACCGCAACCCCGAAGGCGCCGAGCAGCGCGCGCAGGTCGTGCTCGCGGCGATGGCGGATGCAAAGTTCATCACCGAAGCGCAGGCGCAGGCCTCGATCGGCCATCCCTCCTACAATGTGAAGCCGGTCGGCGCCGGCACGGTCAACTACGTCGCCGACTGGATCGGCGAAGTGCTGGACGATCTGGTCGGCCAGATCGACGAGAGCATCAAGGTCGAGACCACGATCGATCCAAAGCTCCAGAGCGTCGCCGAAGCCGCCGTCATCGACGAGCTCGCGGCCAAGAGCGTGAAGTTCAATGTCAGCCAGGGCGCGCTGGTGGCGATGACGCCTGATGGCGCGGTGCGCGCCATGGTCGGCGGCCGAAACTATTCCGAGAGCCAGTACAACCGCGCGGTGACCGCCAAGCGCCAGCCGGGCTCCTCGTTCAAGCCGTTCGTGTATCTGACCGCGCTCGAGCAGGGTCTGACGCCGGACACCGTCCGCCAGGACGCCCCGATCGAGGTCAAGGGCTGGAAGCCCGAGAACTACACGCATGAGTATTTCGGCCCGGTGACGCTGACGCAGGCGCTCGCGATGTCGCTCAACACGGTCGCCATTCGCCTCGGCCTCGAGGTCGGGCCGAAGAACGTGGTGCGCACCGCGCACCGGCTCGGCATCTCCTCCAAGCTCGAGCCCAACGCCTCGATCGCGCTCGGCACTTCCGAGGTCTCGGTCGTCGAGATGGTCGGCGCCTATGCGCCCTTCGCCAATGGCGGCTTCGCGGTGTCGCCGCATGTCGTCACGCGGATCAAGACGCTCGGGGGCAAGCTGCTCTACATGCGCCAGCCCGAGGAGCGCAACCAGGTGATCGACCCGCGCTATGTCGGGATGATGAACGCGATGATGCGGGAGACACTGATCAACGGCACTGCCAAGAAGGCGGAGATCCCGGGCTGGCCGGCGGCCGGCAAGACCGGCACCAGCCAGGATTATCGCGACGCCTGGTTCGTCGGCTATACCGCCAACCTCGTCACCGGCGTCTGGCTCGGCAACGACGACAACTCGCCGACCAAGAAGGCGACCGGCGGCGGCCTGCCGGTGGAGGTCTGGTCGCGCTTCATGCGCACCGCGCACGAGGGCGTGCCGGTCGCAGCGTTGCCGAATTCGCTGGCCAATTGGGGCCCGTCGAACCTCGCGATAGTGGCCTCGCAGGTGGCGCCGCCGACAGTGCCCCCATCGGCTCCGGCCAATAACGGCGGTTATCGCCCCGCGCCGACGCGCGCCAATGTGCGGCCGGAAGCAGCGCCGGGGCTCGATGGTTGGCTGATGGACCGGCTGTTTGGCGGCAATCGATAGGCTCGGCCTGCGGTCTTTGTGACCTCAAAACAAAAACCGCGAAAACAACCCCATGCACAGTAGCCGGTGATTGCCGGCGTGACGCTGGGTGGATGGTACGAAAGCTTTGATGCAGCGGGGCAAATGACGGATGCCGCGCGATCATCGCAGCCTTCTGGGAGATTCGCGCGAAACGCGTTGATGTCGCCCCATTCGCAGCTGTCATTCCCCGCGAAGGCGGGGAATCCAGTATTCCGAGACATCGAGATCTAAAATAGCCGCCGCGGCGTACTGGGTCGCCCGGTCAAGCCGGGCGACGACAGCGAGTGTTGGGCTGGCAGCGAGGCCTAATCCTCGACCCCGAAGCGGTGCAGATCGTTGCCGTGTGTGTCGAGCCACTTCTTGGCGCGCTCCATCGACGGACAGACCTTCCCGCAGACGCGCCAGAACCGCGCCGAGTGGTTCATCTCGACGAGATGGGCGACCTCGTGCGCGGCGAGGTAGTCGAGCACGAAGGACGGCGCGAGGATCAGGCGCCAGGAGAACGACAGCGAGCCCGCCGAGGTACAGGAGCCCCAGCGGCTGGACTGGTCGCGGATCGAGAGACGCTTGACCTTGACGCCGAGCTCGACGGCATAGGCCTCGGCCGAACGCTGAAGGTCGCGGCGCGCCTCGCGCTTGAGGAAGTCACTGACGCGGCGGTCGACATGTTCGACCCCGCCGGCGACGCAGAGAATGCGCTCTCCGGAGTCACGCACCTCCGTCCACACCGTGCCACGCTGGCCGGCGCGATGAACGATGCGGTGGGAAACGCCGCGAAGCGGTATCACTGTGCCAGGCTGAAACGGCGCAGCCTTCGGCAAACGGCCGAGACGTGCCGCGATCCACGCGCCGTGACGCTGCGCGAAGTCCTTTGCCTCAGCGAGCGTGCCACGCGGCGGCATCGTGAGGATGGCTTCGCGATCGCTCGGATGAATTCTGAGCGTGTAGCGGCGCGCTCGGCGATGTCGGCGCAGGCGAATCGCAAAAAATTGCGATCCATGGGTGATCAGGAGGGTCTTCGGTTCGTGGGGCCGCCGATAGAGGAGCGCGCGTGTAGCCATGTCTGTCAGTCCGGGGAGCAGGAGTTCGCCCGGATTCTGCCATAACCGCCGCCAGGGAAAGCGCTCGGCGCAAAAACAAATCATTTGCCCAATATACAGGGGTCTGGTGTCCGGGAGACCCTACAGACTGGGGTTGGAACCCCAATTTTTCGCCCCCGCTGGACGCATGCGGCCCCCCCAAAGGCTGAGGGAGGACTCACTCCTATAACGCTACCTAAATACCACGAATCTGGAGGGAACCTCACCCCGCCGAAGCCTCCGGCAGGGCCTGAATTTTCGACGGAAAAGCCGAAAAACGCGTCTAGAGCCATTTTCCGTTCCGATGGAATCGGAACGGGGCTCTAGATTCGTGTTTTGGCGCGTTTTCTTTACGCGAACCGGTCTCCACTTCGCGCGAAAACGCGTCTATTCGGCCGCGAGAGCCTGCAACGAGCTCGGATTCGCTGCCGAGACCATGAAGTCATGAATCCGCGGCACAATTTCCGACTTGAAGCGCGAGCCGTTGAACACGCCGTAATGTCCAACGCCCTTCTGGACGTAGTGAACGCGGCGATGTTCGGGAATCGAACTGCACAATGTGTGCGTTGCTTCGGTCTGGCCGAGCCCGGAGATGTCGTCGTTCTCGCCTTCGACCGTCATCAACGCAACGCGCGTGACCTTCGAGGGATCGACGCGAGTTCCACGATGGGTCATCTCGCCCTTCGGCAGCGAGTGCTTCACGAACACGGTGTCGACCGTCTGCAGATAATACTCGGCAGGGAGGTCCATCACCGCAAGATATTCGTCATAGAAGTCGCGATGCTTGTCGACGAGGTCGCCGTCGCCCTTCACCAGATTGGCGAAGAGACGCTTGTGGGCGTCCATGTGCCGGTCGAGGTTCATGCTGATGAACCCGTTGAGCTGCAGGAAGCCCGGATAGACGTCGCGCATCATGCCGGGATGCGGGAACGGCACCTTGGTGATGACGGTGTTGCGGAACCAGTCGATGCCGCGCTCCTGGGCGAGCTTGTTCACCGCGGTCGGATTGCGGCGCGTGTCGATCGGGCCGCCCATCAGCGTCATCGAGGTCGGCACGAAGGGATCGCGCTTCGCTTCCATGACCGAGACGGCGGCGACGACGGGCACGGAGGGCTGGCACACCGCCATGACATGGGTGTTGCCGCCGAGAACGTGCAGCATCTCGATGACATAGTCGATGTAGTCGTCGAGATCGAAGCGGCCGTCGCTGAGCGGCACCATGCGGGCATCGGCCCAGTCGGTGATGTAGACCTCATGCGCCGGCAGGAACGCCTCGACCGTGCCACGGAGCAGCGTCGCGTAGTGGCCGGACATCGGCGCGACGATCAGCACGCGCGGCTGCGGGCTGCGCAGCGGACGGGCGAACTTGCGATCGAAGTAGAGCAGGCGGCAGAACGGCTTTTCCCAGACCGAACGGATTTCGACGGGAACGCGGATGCCGTTGACCTCGGTGTCGTTGAGGCCCCATTCCGGCTTGCCGTAACGGCGCGTGGTGCGCTCGAACAGTTCGCAGGCTGCGGCGACCGACTTGCCGACCTCGGTGCGCGCCCACGGATTTAGCGGATTCTGGAACAGCAGCTTGGTCGCGTCGGTGACCGCACGCGCCGGATTGAGAGAGGCGTGCGCCATCTCGTACATCCAGTACATCGGCGTCGTCAGGACCGGACTGCCTTCCGCAGCCAGGGGCGGCGCGCCGCCAAACTCACCAATAGGCATTGTTAAAGTCCTCTTCGCATCGCAGCATACTGCCGAATGCGTAATATTGCGTCAATGCATGGTTCCGTACATCTACGTAGCCGGGACGGCCAAACCAGCCTGAATCCACGGGAAAGTGACGCTATTCGCCGCTGGACAGCAGCGAGCCGTGCTTTCTGGCGCTGCGCAAAAGGGCAAGGAATGCTCCAAAAGATGCAATCAGCAGGCCCGCATTGATCGCCAGCGCATCCAGCATCAGGTCGGTGCGGAAGGTGTTCTCGATCAGCAGCGCGCGCATTCCCTCAAACACGTAGGTCGGCGGCAGCGCCCAGGCGACATATTGCAGCCAGGCCGGCAGCACGCTCACCGGATAGTAGATGCAGGCGAGCGGCATGATCGCGAACATCAGCGTCCAGACGATGCTCTCGGCGCCAAGCCCGTTTCGCAGCACCAGGCCCGAGACAAAGATCCCGACCGACCAGCTCGTGAAGATCAGGTTGCAGAAGAAGGCGATCAACGGCAGGCCGAGGGCGTAGACGTTGAAGTGGAACAGGAACAGCGCAAGCAGCGTCATCGGGATCACGCCGATGGCGAGCCGGATCAGGCTCATGACCATCAGCGACAGCAGAAACTCGATCGGCTTGAGCGGGCTCATCATGAGGTTGCCGAGGTTCCGCGCCCACATCTCCTCCAGGAACGAGATGGAGAAGCCGAGCTGCCCGCGGAACAGGATGTCCCAGAGGATGACGGCGCCGATCAGCGTGCCGCCCGCCCGCGCGAAGAAGTTCGCATTTTGGGCAATGTAGAGCTGGAGGAAGCCCCAGGTGATGACCTGGAGCGCCGGCCAGTACAAAAGCTCGAGCAGCCGCGGCCAGGACGACATCAGCAGATACCAGTAGCGCAGGATCATCGCGCCGATGCGCTGCATGGAGATGCCGCGGTGGAGGGAAACCTCGGTCATGGCCGCACCGCGTAGCCTGGATGGAGCGAAGCGCAATCCGGGAAAAGTCCATCCAGACGCGAGACCCCCCGGATTACGCTGCGCTCCATCCGGGCTACGGCTACGGCTACGAGCGAAACATGGGGGTTCGCTCATCGCGCCGCCTCCTGCCTGACGCCGTTCACCCGGCCGCGTGCGACGTCCAGAAACACCTCCTCCAGCGTGGTGCGGTTGTAGCGGGCCATGATGGCCTCCGGCGCGTCGTCGTCCTCGATGCGGCCGCGCTTCATGATGATGATGCGGTCGCAGAGCCGCTCGACCTCGAGCATGTTGTGCGAAGCCAGCAGGATGGTGGCGTTATTCTCCTTGCGATAGCGCTCCATATGCGCGCGCACCCAGTCGGCGGTGTCAGGGTCGAGCGAGGCGGTCGGCTCGTCCAGCAACAGCAGCTCGGGCTGGTTGATCAGTGCCTTGGCAAGGGCGACGCGGGTCTTCTGCCCGGCGGAGAGCTTGCCGTTGGCGCGGTCGATGAAATCGGTGAGGTCGAGATCGTCGGCCAGCTTGGCGATGCGGTCGGACAGGTTCTTCACCGCATAGAGCTTGCCGAACACTGTGAGGTTCTGCCGCACAGTGAGCCGCATCGGCATGTCGACATATGGGCTCTCGAAATTCATCCGCCCCAGCACGGCCGCGCTTTCCTCGGGCATCCGATGCCCGAGCACCCTGACGCGGCCGGAGGTCGGCAGCACCAGGCCCATGATCATCGCGATGGTCGTGGTCTTGCCGGCGCCGTTGCCGCCCAGAAGTCCGGTGATGCTGCCGCGCGGAAGCGAAAAGGAGATATCGTCGACGGCGCGGGTCTGCTTGTAGAACTTGACGAGGTGATCGACCTCGATCGCAGCCAGGGAGCTGCGATCCGCGACAGTCGGCCGACTTGAAGCCTTGTCATTCTCGGTCATGCTGGGCCGTTCTTCTGCTATTGCAGCGGGAAGCGCAAGGCTTGTAATCCCTCGTGGTTCCGCGAGCTGCGCGTTTGTGATCGAGAAGGCACCGCCACATTGACAGATAAGACCGAAATTGCCGCTTCCGACTTTCGCCCTGCGCAGCGGCATATCCGGCTGGACACGATCCTGCGGCTGCGCTGGCTCGCGGTGCTGGGCCAGCTCGCCGCGATCTTCATCGTGGCGCAAGGGCTGGAGTTCAACGTCGAGATCGTCCCCTGCGTCAGTATCATCGCCCTGTCGGCGGCGCTCAATCTGGGGCTCCAGACCCTGTCCAATCCGCTGCAGCGGCTGGAGCCGATGCAGGCCGCAGGACTGCTTGCGCTCAACATCGTTGAACTGGCCGGGCTGCTGTTCTTCACCGGCGGACTGCAGAACCCGTTCTCGTTCCTGTTCCTCGCGCCCGTGCTGATCTCGGCCACTGCGCTGCCGGCCCGCGTCACCTTCGGCCTCGGCCTGCTGGCGGTGGCCTGCGCCTCGGTCCTGTTCTTCTTCCATCTGCCGCTGCCCTGGGATTCCGACGATCCCCTGGTGCTGCCGCCGATCTATCTCGTCGGCGTCTGGCTCTCGATCGTGCTCGCGATCGGCGTCACCAGCCTCTACTCGTTTCAGGTGACCGAGGAGGCGCGCAAGCTGGCGGACGCGCTGGCTGCGACCGAGCTGGTGCTGACACGCGAGCAGCATCTGACCCAGCTCGACGGGCTTGCCGCGGCGGCCGCGCACGAGCTCGGCACGCCGCTCGCCACCATCTTCCTGATCTCGCGCGAGCTCGAAAAGACGGTGAAGGATCCGGGCTTTGCCGCCGACCTGAAAACCCTGCGCGAGCAGACGCAGCGCTGCCGCGACATCCTGAGCAAGATCACCCAGCTCTCCTCCACCGGTGCGCCGTTCGACCGCATGAAACTGTCGGAGCTGATCGAGGAGGTGGTGGCGCCGCACCGCGATTTCGGCGTCGACATCAAGGTGCGGATCGCAGTAGCCGCAGTCGCCGAGCCGGTTGGCTCACGCAACCCGGCGATCCTCTACGGCGTCGGCAATATCGTCGAGAACGCAGTCGACTTCGCCCGCACCACCGTCGAGGTGAATGCCTGGTGGAACAAGGACACGATCGAGCTCGTGATCTCCGACGATGGTCCCGGCATCCCGCCTGATATCCTCAACCGGATCGGCGAGCCCTATCTGTCGCGGCGGCGCATCCTGGATGAAGGTGGCGGCGCACGGCGCGGCCTCGGGCTCGGCGTGTTCATCGCGCGCACACTGCTCGAACGCACCGGCGCCAAGGTCTCGTTCACCAATCGGACCTTTCCGGAACACGGTGCAGTGGTACAGATCACATGGCTGAGAGAGCGTTTTGAGGCTATCGAGACCTTCGAAGAAACAATAGGATAGACCGCGACCTTGCGTCGCACGGAAGGCCGGGTCGACCATTTGCGGCCTTGGCACCGCCCGATTGCGACGCCATATGTGGAAGCGCTGGAGAGAGGACAACACCTTGAACGCCATCGCCGAACTGAACGAACAGACCGACCGCTCGCTTCTCATCGTGGAGGACGACAAGCCGTTTCTGGAGCGGCTGTCGCGCGCGATGGAGACCCGTGGTTTTGCTGTGACATCGTGCGACACCGTCTCGGACGGACTGGCGCAGATCGGCAAGGCTGCGCCCGCATTCGCGGTGGTCGATTTGCGGCTCGGCGACGGCAACGGCCTCGACGTCGTCTCGGCGTTGAAGAAGAAGCGCCCTGAAGCACGCGCGATCGTACTGACCGGCTACGGCAACATCGCCACCGCAGTGACCGCGGTGAAGATGGGCGCGATCGACTATCTCTCGAAGCCTGCGGACGCCGACGACGTCGTCGCCGCGCTGCTGTCGACCAGCGCGGAGAAGTCCGAGCTGCCGACGAACCCGATGTCGGCCGACCGCGTGCGCTGGGAGCACATCCAGCGCATCTACGAGATGTGCAACCGCAACGTCTCGGAAACGGCACGCCGCCTCAACATGCACCGGCGTACGTTGCAGCGGATTTTGGCGAAGCGCGCGCCGCGGTAATTTTCACCGCTCTCGTGCCCCGGACGCTGCGCAGCACGAAGTGATGCGCTGCTGAGCCGGGGCCTATGCTTCAGCGTAGATCGCCGCCTTCTGGGTCCCGGCTCTGCGCAGCAACGCACCGGACGATGCTTCGCATCGCCGGGAGCGTTGCAGCGCGTCCGGGACACGAGAGTATCTTATTCCCAGAAATCCGCGTGCCCCTGCGGATCGACCAGCCGGTTGATCCGCAGCGCCGCCGCCATTCCAAACCGCACCGTCATCTGCTTGCGCGTCGGCGCGGGTAGCTTGTGCTCGGGCGCCTCGCAATGCAGGTGCGCGCCATAGGCATCCGCGATGATCAGGCCGGTGTCTTGCGGAAAGATCTCGCAAGGCAGGTCCTGCGTGAAGGCGAAGAACAGCCGATCGCAATGGGCGCGGTATTCGTGCCATTTCTGGTCGGCGCGCAGATCCTCGACCGATGACTTGATCTCGACGATCCAGATCTCACCGCGCTCGTTCAAGGCCACGAGATCGGCGCGCCGGCCCGACGGCAGCGGCAATTCGCTGACGCAGGAAAAGCCAAGCGAGCGAAGCAGCCGCGCGGTGCCGCGCGCGATCGCCAGCGCCGTCTCCGACTGGCGGCGATCCGGCGGCGGAACGAGGGCGATGTTGCGGGCGACATTGTCCATGGGGCGAGTTTAGCCGATTCCGTTGCGCCCGTCATTCCGGGGCGCGCGCAGCGCGAACCCGGAATCCATAACCACAGGGTGTAGTTGCGGCTCGAGACCGACAACCAAAAATCATCGCCAAACCTGGCCCTGTGGTTATGAGTCCCGGGCTCGCGCTTCGCGCGCCCCGGGACGACAGCTGCTAGGGCGGCCCGACCACCACCCCCTCATTGCCGCGCAAATCCAGCACGCCCTCGAGCCGCTCGCCCTCGCGATCCAGAAACGTCGACAGCAGGACCTCGCTGCCGAAACGTATCGCGGTGCTGGTTACGGCTATCGGGTCGGGGCCGAGATTGAGCACGACGATCACCGCCCTGCCCTCGGCCGTGCGGCGATAGATCAGCAGGTCGCCTTGCGCAGCAATCGGATGATAGTCACCCGAGACCAGCGGCGGGCAGGCCTTCCGCAAGGCAATCAGGCGCTTGTACAGGCTGAGGATCGAGCGTGAATCAGCTTCGAGATTGACGACATTCTCGTGGACATGATCCTCGGGCAGCGGCAGCCACGGCTTGACGTCCGAGAAGCCGGAAAAACCTGAGGAGTCCCACTGCATCGGCGTGCGGCAGCCGTCGCGCCCGACGCCGATGCCGGGCACGTTCTTCTCGAAGGGATCGCGGACATCTTCGGGCGCGATCGTGAGCTGATGCATGCCGATCTCGTCGCCATAATAGAGCGTCGGTGTGCCGCGCAGCGTCAGCAGCAGCATCGCGGCGACGCGGGCCTGCTCTGCCCCGACACGGCTCGCCACGCGTGGCCGGTCGTGATTGCCGAGCACCCAGTTCGGCCAGGCGCCATTCGGCAGCGCCTTCTCATAGTCCTCGATGATCTTCTCGATGGAGCGCGCGCTCCAGAAGGTCGAGAGCAGCGCGAAGTTGAACGGCATCTGCGCGCCGGTGAGATCGTTGCCGTAATAGGCCATCAGGCGATGCAGCGGCAGATAGATCTCGCCGATCAGCACGCGCGCCGAATACGCATCGGTGACGCGCCGCATCTCGGCGATGACGTCATGCACCTCCGGCTGGTCGGTAGAGTATTGCGTCAGGAGCTTTTCGTTTGGCGGCCGGCCCTCGACGTAATGCGGGTTCGGCGGGTTGTCGCGGAATTCTGTGTCCTTGATCAGGTGCCAGATCACGTCGACGCGAAAGCCGTCGACGCCCTTCTCCAGCCAGAACCGCATCACGTCGTAGATCGCCGCACGGACGTCCGGATTGCGCCAGTTGAGGTCCGGCTGCTGGACGAGGAAGGCGTGGTAGTAATATTGACCTGTCGTCTCGTCGAGTCGCCACGCACTGCCGCCGAACTCGGACAGCCAGTTGTTGGGCAGGCCGCCATCGGGGGCCGGATCGCGCCAGACGTACCAGTCGCGTTTGGGATTGTCGCGCGAGGACCGGCTCTCGACGAACCAGGGATGCTGGTCCGAGGTGTGGTTCGGCACGAGGTCGAGGATCAGCTTCAGGCCGTTGTCATGCGCAGCGCTGAGCAGCGCATCGAAATCCGCCATCGTGCCGAATAGCGGCTCGATGCCGGTATAGTCCGAGATGTCGTAGCCGAAATCCGCCATTGGCGAGGGGAAGATCGGCGACAGCCAGATCGCGTCGACGCCGAGCGATTTCACGTAAGGCAGCCGCCTCAGGATGCCCGCGAGATCGCCGACGCCGTCACCGTCGCTGTCCTGAAAGGAGCGCGGATAGATCTGATAGAAGATGCCGTCGCGCCACCAGTTTTCGTCGCTCTGGGCCATGCGGGAAATACCCCAAGAAATGTGCTTCTCGCGCGATAGAACGCTGAAGGAACGCCCCCGGTTCAAATCAGCAAGCGAAATGGGACGCCCGTGTGACGACGAGGCGGCCGCTCCCCGGGCCGACACGAATCTTTTGCTTGGCGGCATGGCAAAAATCGGCATTGTGAGGCCATGACCGAGCAAAATGACACCCAAGAATCCCAGCAAGCCGAATCCCAAACGGCAAAGGCTGGTGCGATCATCGTTCCCGTGACGTTGTTCGAGCAGAACTGCACCATCATCTGGGACGAGCCCGGCAAGAAGGCCGTGGTGATCGACCCCGGCGGGGACGTGCCGAAGATTTTGGAGGCGATCAAGCAGACCGGCGTCACCGTGGAGAAGATCTGGCTGACCCACGGCCATATCGACCATGTCGGCGGCGCGGCCGAATTGCGCGATGCGCTGAAGGTGCCGATCGAGGGCCCGCACATCGCGGACAAGTACCTGCTCGACAACGTGGTCGAAAGCGGCGCGCGCTTCGGCATGACCGGCGGCCGCAACTTCGAGCCGGACCGCTGGCTCGACGAAGGTGACACCGTGTCGATCGGCGGTTTGCAATTCGACATTTTTCACTGCCCCGGCCACTCGCCCGGCAGCGTGGTGTTCTTCAACAAGGAGCTGCGCTTCGCCCATGTCGGCGACGTGCTGTTTGCGGGTTCGGTCGGGCGCACCGACCTGCCCGGCGGCAGTCATGCAATGCTGATCAATTCGATCAAGACCAAGCTGCTGCCGCTCGGCGACGATGTCGGCTTTATCTGCGGCCATGGCGCAGGCTCGAGCATCGGCCAGGAGCGGATGACCAATCCGTTCATCACCGGCGAGATGTAGGCCTAAAGCGCGATGAGCTCAGGATGAACCATCATCGCGCTTTAGCTTTTGTTTGAGCATGATCTCCGCGCAAACGCGTTCCGCGTTTGTCGCGAGGGAAAACCGCTCCACACTTTTCCGGATCATGCTCTATTCGGCGGCGTCCGCCAGCGCCGCGGTCTCACCGAGATTGCGCTCGCCCCATTCGCGGATCGCGGCGACGACGGGCACAAAGCTCTTGCCCTTGCGGGTCAGGCGATACTCGACCTTCGGCGGCACCTCGCCAAAATCCTTGCGGTCGATCAGGCCGCTTTGCGTCAACGCCTTCAATTCGCGGCTGAGCACGCGCGGGGTGATCTCGGCGCTACCGCTGGCGCCGCGCAGCAGGCCGCTGCGGATCTCGCCATAGCGGCGCGGGCCGTCCTTGAGGTCCCAGACGATGCGCAGCTTGTACTTGCCGCTGATCATCTTCTGAAACGCCGCGACCGGACAGGCGCGCGCGGGGGAAGCCTTTGCCATGACATCTCCTCCATGTGCGAGACTCTTGTTTTGACGCGTTTTCTTGATGCGAACCGGGATCCACTTCGCTCGAAAACACTTTGGCAAAGCATAGGAGCGACGTCGGAAAAGTCCATACTATCAATCTTGTCCATACTTGCAGGATCGCTCGCAGGCCGCAGATGATGACGCACACGACGAACAGGGAGCGTCACATGAAGCACTTCATGATCAGGTACCAGTTCAAGGACGGCACGACGGACGCCTGGCACCAGGAGATCCGCCGCTTCATCAAGGCGATCGACGACGATCCGGAACTCAGGGGGCGGATCGGCTATCGCTGCATCAAGAACCGCGACGATGGCAGCTATTTCCATCTCGCCAGCGTCACGGATGACGCCGCGCAAAAGACGCTGCAATCGCGCGACTTCTTCAAGCGCTATTCGGAGATGACGCGGAAGGTCGCGGGCGGCGAGGTGACGGTGACGCCGATCGAGATGATCGATCAGACTGCTTCGTCTTGACGGGACCGACACAACGGCGTGACCACAAATTCCGCTGTCGTCCCGGACAAGCGTAAGCGCAGATCCGGGACCCATAACCACAGGACAAAGTTTGATACGAAAAGCGTAACTCCGAGTTCCCGTAACCACACCTCCCTGTGGTTATGGGTCCCGGATCGGCGCTCCGCTTCGCTGCGCTTGTCCGGGACGACAGCGGGGCTGGAGCTACTTCATCAAGCCCGCGGCGGTCAGCGCCCGCGTGATGATCTGGCCGAGATCGAATCCGCGAGCCTCCTCGTGCTTCGGCTCGGCCGGCTGCTCGGCGACCGCGGCGCGGATCGAGCGGGCAAGATGCGGCGCGGGCGTCAGCGCCGGCTTCGACGACTTCGCATCCACCTTCTTCTTTGCCGCGTCCGGAATCCATCCGGTCAGGCCGAAGAACTTTGCGATGTGATAGGACGAGGAGATGCCGGCCTCGATCAGGAACGCGCCTTCCACGCCATAGCGCTGATCGTTGGCGGCAAGGCCGAGCGGCGTGCCATGCGCCATGCCGGTGATGGCATAGGACTCGACCATCGTCTCGCCGTCCTTGTTCCACCAGGCTTGGCGCGGATAACCGTCGACATTGGTCTCCGCCATCGGCGTGGCCGGCAGATCGTGCAGGTCGAGCCACTGCTTGACGATCTCGTTGGCATTGCCGGGATTGACGGTGCGGTCGGCGCTGCCGTGCCACACGGAGATCTTCGGCCAGGGCCCGCGATGGTGCGAGGCGTTGCGCACGAGATCGCTGAGTTCGCGCGCGGACCGGGCCGGCGAATGGAACATGCCGTCCAGCGCTTCGCGCAGGTTCGAGGCAATGCCATAGGGCAATCCGGCGATGACCGCGCCGGCCGCAAATACTTCCGGATAGGTCGCGAGCATCACCGACGTCATGCCGCCGCCGGCGGACAGGCCGGTGATGAAGATGCGCCTGGGATCGATGCGGTGCGCTTCCACCATGTGCGCGATCATCTCGCGGATCGAACACGCCTCACCGCTGTCCCGCGCAGTGTCCTCCGGATTGAACCAGTTGAAGCAGGTGTTGCCGTTGTTGATGCGCCGCTGCTCGGGCATCAGCAGCGCGAAGCCATAGTGCCGCGCGAGCGTCGACCACCCCGCGCCGAGATCGTAGCTTGCTGCGGTCTGGCCGCAGCCGTGCAGCACGACGACGAGCGCGCGCGGCTTCTGCAATTGCGCCGGCACGAACGCCAGCATGCGCAGACTTCCGGGATTGTCGCCGAAGCCCGTGACCTCTTCCAACGGACTGGACGCATCCGCGCCGCGGCCGAGCCGGGCAACGCGCAGACCATCCACCTTTGGCAGACTTCTCAAGCGATCGACATTTCTAGCGAGCGACACGGCAACTCCTGGCAGGGGACGTTCAACGTTCACCCAAACCAAATAGTTGCTGCAGTGCAAAATAAAAAAGCCCGTGTGCTGTCAATCACGCGGGAATCGCGCGAAAATCCGTAGGATTCCGCACGTAGTATCCGCAATGCCTCAACTTCGTGCAGATGCACGGCGCATCCACGTCAGGAATGCGGCACAGACCATGATTAACGCCGCAAACAGCGCAAGCGAAACAAGGAAACCTGCGCGCGCCGATTGCAGCGCTTCGACCGCGAAGAACACCGCGCCGATTGCGGCCACTCCGGCCGCATTTCCGATCTGCGCCATGGTGCCGTACATGCCGGAGGCTGAACCCGCCGCGACGGGCTTCACGGTCGAGAGCACCGCACCGGAGAGCGGCGCCATCACCAATCCCTGACCGTAGCCGAAGATGATCATGGTGAGCGCAAGCAGGATTGGAGTCGGCGCATCGGAATAGCCGGCAACAAGCGCAAGCACCGCAAGGCCCGCGATCTGCATCATGCAGCCTTCGATCAACACCTTGGTTCCACGATGCCGTGCCCGCGCGCCGCTGTGGCGCGACGCCGCGACGAAGGCAAGCGCGAGCGGAATGAAGGCCAGACCTGCTGCGAGCGGCGGGATCTTGAGGCCTCGCTGCATGAACAGCGTCATGACCAGATAGAACGAGAGATTGGCGACGAAGAAGAAGAACGCCGCGCCAAGGCCGCGCAGGAAGACGGCATCCGCCAGCAGCGTCAGATCGATCAGCGGCATGCCACCGGCGCGCGCGACCGCATGTTCGAGCTTTGGGAATGCGGCGAGTATCACGCCGCCGATCGTCATCACGGCCCACAGCCACGGCGCCCAGCCGGCATCGTGACCGAACAGCAGCGGCCCGATCAGGCACAAAAGTCCAGCGAACAGGACCACGCTGCCCTTGATGTCGAGCCGGGTGCCGGCCCGGCGCGGCACCGACGGCATGATCCGCCACGCTGCGCCGGCGATGACGAGACCGCAGGGAACGTTGACGAAGAACACCGAACGCCAGCCGGTGCCCGCGAGATCGATCGTGATCAGGAGACCGCCGAGCAGGAAGCCTGCCGCACCCGCAAGCCCGAGGACGATCCCGTAGATGGCGAAGGCGCGGCTGCGGGAGTCGTCGGTGAAGAGCAGATGCAGCGTCGCCAAGACTTGCGGAACCATCAGCGCCGCGGTCGCGCCTTGCGCCAGCCGCGCGATGATCAGCTCCGCGCCGGATTGCGCCAGCCCGCACCACAGCGACGTCAGGGTGAAGCCGAGCACGCCGGCCAGGAACACGTTCTTCGTGCCGTGGATGTCCCCGAGCCGCCCGCCAGTGACAACCAGCGTGGCATAGGCGATCAGGTAGATCGCGATGACGGATTCGATCTGCGCCGGGGTCGCGTGCAGATCGACGGCAATGGTGGGAATGGCGACGTTGACCACGAAGGCGTCGACGCCGAACATGAATTGGGCGGCCGCGACGATCGCCAGCGCCCACCAGCGGCGCGACGTATCGATCTGCTTTGTGACGGTTTGATGCATCGGCGCGCGGACCTTCGGAACGTTTCTCGCGCTTCAAACTCTCAGATCGGCAGCATTCGCACGATTACCTCCGAGGTAGGACCGCAGATGCGATTGCCCTGCGGGCAGCGGGAGACGATGAACGCATGCCTGCATTCCGCTGCGCGGGACATCGCGCGATTGCGTTCGTGCCATCAGGGACGTAGCCTCGCGTCATCAACAAGCAGAAAATCAAGCTGGAGAGAACGCTATGGCGCGCCTGAAGTTCGGAGCCTTCCTTGCCCCGCATCACCCGATCGGGGAGCATCCGATGCTCCAGTTCCGGCGCGATCTCGACCTCGTCGAGCAGCTCGATGCGCTCGGCTATGACGAGTTCTGGTGCGGCGAGCATCATTCCTCCGGCTGGGAGATGATCGCCTCGCCCGAGATGTTCCTGGCGGCGGCCGGCGAGCGCACCAAGCGCATCAAGCTCGGCACCGGCGTGGTGTCGCTGCCCTATCATCACCCCTACAACGTCGCCCAGCGCATGGTGCAGCTCGACCACATGACCGGCGGCCGCGCCATCTTCGGCTCCGGTCCCGGCGCGCTTGCCTCGGACGCGCATACGCTCGGCATCGATCCGATGACCCAGCGCGACCGCCAGGACGAGGCGATCGGTGTGATCCGCCGCCTCTTCAACGGCGAGCGTGTCACCGCGAAGAGCGACTGGTTCACCATGAACGATGCCGCGCTGCAGATCCTGCCGTTGCAGGAGGAGATGCCGTTCGTGGTGGCCTCGCAGATCTCGCCCTCCGGCATGACGCTCGCCGGCAAATACGGCATCGGCATCATCTCGCTGGGCTCGATGACGACGCAGGGGCTGATGTCGCTGCAGCAGCAATGGCAGTTCGCCGAGGACGCCGCCAGGAAGCACGGCACCAAGGTCAACCGTGCTGACTGGCGCGTGCTGCTGACCTTTCACATCGCCGAGACCCGCGAGCAGGCACGCAAGGAGGCCGGCGCCGGGCTGATGCGCTGGCACAACGAATACAATGTCGGCACGCTGCAGCGGCCGGGCCTGACCGCATTCTCCTCGCCCGACGAGGCCGTGGACAAGACCGCCTTCGTCGAGGGCGCCGCGTCCACCATTGGCACGCCCGACGACCTCGTCAAAACCATCAAGAACGTGATGCAGGTGTCCGGCGGCGTCGGCGCCGTCATCGGCTTCGTGCACGACTGGGCCAATCCGGAAGCCACGCGCCGGAGCTGGGACATGGTGGCGCGCTACGTCGTGCCGGAGATCAACGGCTATATCGACGGCCTGCGCAGGTCGCAAAAATTCGTGATCGAGAACCGCGCGATCTTCGAGCGCGCAGGGCAAGCCGTGATGGCCAAGATCATGGAGAACGAGAAGGCCGCCGAGGCGCTGAAGGTGACCGGCGCCGGCCGCGTCGCCATCCCCGCCGTCAACGCGCCGGATCTGAATGCGGCAGCGAAACGGCTGGGATAGACCGGCGCGGCTGCGAACCCGCAGGGGCACAACGGCACGTTGTTCGGTCTGGACTGTGCTATGCTGCCCCTGCGAGTAAATCGGAGCTAGCAGCATGTCGATGCAAAGCGTGGCCTCTCCCGAGATCCCCTTCGCGCCGCCGAGGCGTAACCAGTTGACGCACATTCCCGGCGACGAAGGCTGGCCGATCATCGGCAAGACGTTCCAGGTGCTGGCCGACCCCAAGGGCTACGTCGAGGCGTGCGCCGCGAAATACGGGCCCGTCTATCGTACCCACTCCTTCGGCCAAACCAACGTGGTGCTGCTTGGACCCGAGGCCAACGAGCTCGTGTTGTTCGACCAGCAAAAGCTGTTCTCTTCGACCCATGGCTGGAACCATGTGCTCGAATTGTTGTTCCCGCGCGGCCTGATGCTGCTCGATTTCGACGAGCACCGCCTGCACCGCAAGGCGCTGTCGGTCGCCTTCAAGTCCGGGCCGATGAAGTCCTATCTCGGCGAGCTCGACAAGGGCATTGCGGCACGGATCGCGCAGTGGAAGGCGAGACCCGGCGTGATGCAGCTTTATCCGGCGATGAAGCAGCTCACGCTCGACCTCGCCGCAACGTCATTCCTCGGCACCGATATCGGCCCGGAGGTCGACGAGATCAACCGGGCCTTTGCCGACATGGTGGCGGCCTCGATCGCTCCGATCCGCCGTCCGTTGCCGGGCACGCAGATGGCGCGCGGCGTGGCCGGACGAAAGCGCGTCGTCGCCTATTTTCGCGAACAGATTCCGCTCCGCCGCGCCAGGGACGGCGGCGAGGATCTGTTCTCGCAGCTCTGCCACGCGACCCATGAGGATGGCGCGCTGCTCTCCGAGCAGGACATCATCGACCACATGAGCTTCCTTATGATGGCCGCGCACGACACGCTGACTTCATCCCTCACATCCTTCATCGGCGAGCTGGCCTCGCACCCCGATTGGCAGCAGAGGTTGCGCGAAGAGGTTCTGGCGCTCGGACTTTCCGCCGATGCCCCAACGGGCTTCGACGATCTCGAAAAAATGCAGCTGTCGGAAATGGCGTTCAAGGAGGCGCTCCGGATCAGGCCGCCTGTGCCATCGCTACCGCGCTATGCCATGCGCGAGTTCACCTTCAAGGGATATACCATTCCTGCCGGAACCCCGATCGGTGTCAATCCGCTCTACACGCATCGCATGAAGGACATCTGGCCGGAGCCGGATCGCTTCGATCCGCTGCGCTTCACCGAGGAGGCCCAGCGCAACCGTCATCGCTTCGCCTGGGTGCCGTTCGGGGGCGGTGCGCATATGTGCCTCGGCCTGCACTTCGCCTACATGCAGGCGAAATGCTTCGCCCGGCACTTCCTGCAGAACATCGAGGTATCGCTGGAGCCGGGCTACAAGCCGGACTGGCAGATGTGGCCGATCCCGAAGCCCCGGGACGGGCTGCGGGTGGTGGTGAAGGCGGTGTGAACGTCTCGTGTCCCGGACGCGCGAAGCGCGAGCCGGGACCCAGAAATTTCACCGAGCGTGACGTCGGCAATGTGGGACCCGGCTCTGCAGCGCGGCACTTCGCGCCGCACTGCGTCCGGGGCACGAGACTTCCCTATCCGACGATCGCAGAACTCGTAGGGTGGGCAAAGCCAACGGGTCGCGCGAATGCGCGCCCGATGACAGGCTCCGCGTGCCCACCATGCCTCTCCACGTTTGAGCACTGATGGTGGGCACGGCGCGCGAAGAGCGCGCCTTTGCCCACCCTACGGCATTCCTCCTCGCAGCTACGTCCCCTGATCGAACGCCTTGCGCAAGGCCACGCAGCCCTGCTGCTGCTGGCTCCAGTTGCGGCCGCCTGTGACGGCGCCGTCGATGACGAGATCAACGCCGGTCGCGATCGCGCCGGGCGAGATCGAATTGACGCGCACGTTGAATGCGCCGAGCTGCTTCGCCAGCGCCTCGCCCTCCGGCATACGCCGGCCTGCGATCACAATTTTGGCACCTTCGGCAACGAAGACTTCCGCGGTACGCAATCCGATGCCGCTCGTCGCCCCCGTGATCACTGCAACCTTGTCGTCCAGCCTGCCCGTTGAATGTTTCTGTTTTCGAACGATTTGATGCCAAATGGCGAACACCGGCCGGTGCCGTTGCCGGAAAGGTCACTATCTCTGCCCGCTTGCGCCAAGGCAAGCTATGCTTGTGCGGCCGGCACGCGTAACATTCTCACCTGCCGCTCGATTTTCGAACGCGTATCGCGACTGGGCAGCGCATGGCGAAGCTGACCGATGAATTCCGCAAGGGCTGGCAGGGCGTGGCGCCGCCATCGCTCGGCCTGAGCATTGCCTTTGCCGCGGCCTGTCTGCTGCTCGCGACGCTGGCGCGCTGGGGTCTCTCGCATGTGCGGCCCGACATCTACTTCACACCCTATTTCCCTGCCGTGCTCTTTGCCGCCACGTTCGGCGGCCTGCGGATCGGCGTCATCACCGCGCTGATCGGCGGCGCGCTCGGCGTTGTCCTGAATTTTGGCGATGCTTCTGCCGATCGCGCCCGGTTCGCCCTGCTGGCGATGTATTGGGGCGTCTCGGCACTCACCATCTGGGGCGTCGAGCATTATCGCTCGATGCTGACGGAGCAGCGCCGGATTTCCAAGCGCCTGATCGAGGAGGAAGACTATCGCAAGCTCCTGGTCGCCGAGCTCCAGCACCGGCTGAAGAACAAGCTGTCGACCGTGCACGCCGTGCTGCACCAGGTGCTGCACGACCAGCCGGAGGTCTGGGCCCGGATCGATCCGCGGCTGCGGTCGCTGGCCACGGCCGACGACCTGATCTCCCGGATCGACAGGGCAGGCTGCGACATCCGCGATCTCCTGATCGCAGAGCTCGGGCCCTACGGCCACGTCCGATTCACCCTCAATGGCGAGCGGCTGTTTCTGCCGTCGAAGCTTGCGGTGACGCTGTCGCTGATGTTTCACGAGCTCGCCACCAACGCCGGCAAATATGGCGCGTTCTCCGCGCCGCGCGGACTGTTGCAGGTGTCATGGACCGTCAACGACGACCGTCTCACCGTCACCTGGGATGAAACCGAGGGTCCGAGCATCGACAAGGTCTCCGAGCCCGGCTTCGGCACCAAGCTGCTGAAATCGGCATTGTCGGCCTTCGACGGCAAGAGCGAGATCTCGTATCTCAAGACCGGGCTGCATTGCATCATGCAATGTCGCATCCCCAAGAGCGGCTAGGACCAGCGGCTAGGACCAGCGGCTAGCTAGAGCGGATAGCCGGCTTGCAAACGAAAGCGGACCACGCGCTCCGCACGCGCTTTCACAAGCGCTATTGACTCTCTGTTAATGACGATCGGCAGCGCGCGTCGCATCGCCGCAAGTTTCGTACAAAACACCACCGTATTTCTGCGTCCCCCTTAACCAAACCTAAGAGGGAACTGCGCAACATCGCGTCCATTGCAAAGGCGCGCTGAAACAACAAGATTCATGACTTCTATGAACGACAATGCATATTTCGGCGCGAGCGAAGCCGAACTCGGATTCCTCAAGGAAATCGTTAGAATGCTGCCTGCCGGCCTGACCGTGCAGGACGCCCATGGCAAGCTTCTCCTCGTTAACGATGCCGCGGCCGCTCAGCTCGGCATGGACGGCAGCCGTCCCTCGCCCGATCTCGCGCAGCGCCGGGAAGCCTGCCAGCGCGCGCTGAGCGCCGGACAACCTGTTGTTGCCGAGGAAGCCCTTCACGACGGCGCCGCACGCCAGGTGCTGCTCACCACCCATCGCCCCGTTCGCCTCGCCGGCCGCGATCTCCTGATCTCGGCCTCCTCCGACATCTCCGAACAGAAGAATTTCGAGGACCAGCTGTTCCGCTCGGCCTATTTCGACGAGCTGACCGGACTGCCCTCGCGGCGCGTGATCGAACATCGCGCCAACAGCCTCTTGGCGCGCCCTCGCGCCGGCGATCGTTTCGCGCTCGCCTTTCTCGACGTCGACAATTTCAAGCACATCAACGACTATTACGGCCATGCGGTCGGCGACGCACTGCTGGTCGAGCTGTCGAAGCGGCTCGGGCGCGACTTGCGCGACACCGATATGCTGTCGCGCATCTCGGGCGACGAATTCCTGCTGCTGCTGTCGCCGATCCAGAGCCAGGAGGAAGTCGCCGAATTCATGAAGTCGACGCTGGAGCGGCTGACGGCGCCGTTCTTCATCGACAATTCGGAAGTCTTCGCCTCCACCTCGGTCGGCGTCAGCCTCTATCCCGACCACGGCCGCAGCTTCGAGACGCTGCGGCAGAACGCGGACATCGCGATGTACCGCATCAAGAACGACGGCAAGGGATCGGCCGCCTTCTTCGATTCCAGCATGGAGCGCGAGGCGCTCGCGCGCATGAAGATCGAGCAGTCGCTGCGGCTCGCCATCCTGGAGAAGCGTTTCTGCTGCGCTTTCCAGTCCAAGGTCGACATCCGCACCCAGGCGGTAAGGGGCATCGAGGCATTGGTGCGCCTGCGCGACGACGAGGGCGTGATCCAGGCGCCGGGCTCGTTCATCAACCTCGCCAGCGAGCTCGGGCTGATCGACGAACTTACCCATCTCGTGCTCGCCGAGATCGTCAAATCGATCGATCTCATCAACGAGACGTTTGGCGCGGACGCGACCATCAGCATCAACGTCGCCGCCAAGCAGGCCGGCAATCCCGAGTTCATGCGCAGCTTTGCGCGGGCGCTGGACGACACCGGCTTTCCCGGGCGCTTCATGATCGAGGTGACGGAAGACGCCTTCGTCGCCAAGAATCACTTCCAGGCCGAGATCCTGCCGATGTTCCGCAAGCTCGGCGTCGGCATCTCCATCGACGATTTCGGCACCGGCTATTCCTCGCTCTCGGCGCTTGCCGACATCACCGCCGACGAGATCAAGATCGACCGCTCCTTCATCACCGACATCCATAAGCGCCCGCGCAGCCAGGGCATCCTGCGCGCCATCGAGTCCTTGAGCGAAGCGCTCGGCATGACCGTGATTGCCGAGGGCATCGAATCCCACGAAGAACTCACCTATCTCCAGGCCGCGACCAAGATCCGCTACGCGCAGGGTTATTACTTCGCCCGCCCGATCTTCCTGGAGGAGCTGAAGCTCGCGACGCCAGCCTCCAGCGAAGCGCGCGCCAGCGTCGCGAGCCGCCCGATGCAGCAGAACAGGCAGGGCTATTCACGGGCGAGCGGGTATCGGCGGTAGAGGCGCGACAGCGGCGCAACAAGAACCGCTGTCGTCCCGGGGCGCGCGACGCGCGATCCCGGGACCCATACCCCCAGGAAGCAGTTGCGGCGCGAGGCTCCCACTCCGAGTCTTCGCCAAATCACTTCCTGTGGATCACGACGAGCGCAAGCGCTCGCGCGGGGGTCCCGGATCTGTGCTCCGCCCTGGACAACGCAACGCGTTGCCAAGAGCTGCACTTGTCCGGGACGACAATCGAGAATGGGCCGCACCCAAACGACCAATTCTCCCCTTTGAAATTGCTGCCCTTTTGGTAATAACCAGGCGGACTCCCTGGGGTATGTCATGTCCGTCTCTTCCTCCGACGTCAGTAATCCCGCCTATGTCCGCGCGCGGGCGATGGTGACGCTGTTCGAGCGGCTGGAGCATCTCTGCGAGGGCGCGATCGCGATCGATCGCGGCGGGCGGGTCATCTACGTCAACGAGAAGTACCTGGCCTCGCTCGGCCTCAAGCACACCACTGATGGGATCGGCCGGCCGATCGAGGAAATCATCCCGAACAGCCTGATGCGGAATGTGGCCGAGACCGGCGAGCCGATCCTGCTCGACATCATGGAACTCGGCGGCGAGCAGCTCGTGGTCACGCGGATGCCGATCGAGGACGAGAACCGACAGGTGATCGGCGCGATCGGCTTCGTTCTCTATGACCATCTCGAAAGCCTGAAACCCCTGCTCGCCCGCGTCACCCAGCTCGAGAGCGATCTGCGGCTGGCACGTCGGCAATTGTCCAACGCGCGCGCGGCGCGCTTCACTCTCGCCGATTTCGTCGGCACGACACCGGCGATCGCGCAGGCCAAGGAGTTTGCAAAACGCGCCGCGCGGCAGAGCGTGACCGTGCTCCTCACCGGCGAGACCGGCACCGGCAAGGAGCTGCTGGCGCAGGCGATCCACAACGCATCCTCACGCGCGGAAAAGCCGTTCGTCAGCGTCAATGTCGCGGCGATCCCGGAGACGCTGATCGAGTCCGAATTCTTCGGCACGGCGCCGGGCGCCTATACCGGCGCGGACCGCAGGGGACGCGAGGGGAAATTCCGGATCGCCGACGGCGGCACACTGTTCCTCGACGAGATCGGCGAGATGCCGCTGCAACTGCAGGCCAAGCTCCTGCGCGTATTGCAGGAGCGCGAGATCGAGCCGCTCGGCTCGGACAAGATCACCAAGGTCGACGTGCGCGTTATCGCCGCGACCAATGTCGATCTGCGCAGGCGTGTCAGCGAGGGCGCCTTCCGCGCCGATCTCTACTACCGCCTCAACGTGCTCTCGATCGACCTGCCACCCTTGCGCAAATGCCAGGACGATCTGCCTGACATCTGCGCGCGGCTGATCGAGGACATCAGCGTCTCCGGCGACTTCGTCAACGCGAAGATCACGCCGAGCGGACTGGCGGCACTCGCGCGCTACGACTGGCCCGGCAACGTCCGCGAGCTCCGCAACATTCTCGAGCGCGCGCTGATCCTGAGCGATTCCGGGCGCCTGACCGGCGACGATTTCGTTCATATCCTGCCGGTCAATGCGGATGCCGGTTCAGTGCCGGCGCCGCGGATGACCGGGTCGGTCGTCCCCTATGCCGAAGCCGAGGCCGAATTCGAGAAACAGACGCTCGAACATGCGCTGGCCGCCAGCAACGGCCAGATCTCGGAGGCCGCGCGCATGCTCCGCATCTCGCGCGCGACCTTCTACAAGAAGCTCGCCAAGTTCGGTCTGGCGTCGGGATCGCCGCCTGTCTGAATTTCGAGACGGCGCCTGTCTGACGTCTCAGACTCCTGACACCACGATTTCGGCCCTTGCCCGCGGTATCAGCGGACAATCTGCCGCATTTTCAGCCATTCCGGCACGAAGCTCCGCATCTGGCGCGAGGCTTGCTCTGGGCCGTACCGAGGAAACGCATGGGCTGATGCAAGACGTGGGATCGTGGCTTCGCCAGTTCGAACGCCGCGGATGATTTCGGGACATCGTTAACGCGAATTGGTCGCGGCTTGCGACGATCCGGCACGCGCACGTTAACAGACTGTCACATGCGCCTCACGCAAGCTCCGCCGTAAGGTGGAATTGCAATGTTTGCACCGTTGTGCAAATCGCTGTGGCCAAGGCATTTCATTCAGGGAGGAACCACCGTGCGTCGATCGCTCATTCTCACAGCAGCCATCCTCGGCTTGGCGGCGAGCAGCTCCGCGCGAGCCGACGACCTCAAGGTCGCGCTGATCTACGGCAAGACCGGCCCGCTCGAGGCCTATGCCAAGCAGACCGAAACCGGCCTGCAGATGGGCTTCGAATACGCTACCAAGGGCACCATGATGCTCGACGGCCGCAAGATCGTCATCATCACCAAGGACGACCAGGGTAAGCCGGACCTCGCCAAGGCCGCGCTCGCGGAAGCCTATCAGGACGACAAGGCGGATATCGCGATCGGCACGACTTCGTCGGCCGCGGCGCTCGCCATCCTCCCCGTCGCCGAGGAGAACAAGAAGATCCTGATCGTCGAGCCCGCGGTTGCGGACCAGATTACCGGCGAGAAGTGGAATCGCTACATCTTCCGCACCGCGCGCAATTCGTCGCAGGACGCGATCTCGAACGCGGTCGCGATCGGCAAGCCGGGCGTTACCGTCGCGACACTGGCGCAGGATTATGCTTTCGGCCGCGACGGCGTCGCCGCCTTCAAGGAGGCGCTCGCCAAGACCGGCGCGACGCTCGCCGCCGAGGAATACGCCCCGACCAACACCACCGACTTCACCGCCGTCGGCCAGCGCCTGTTCGACGCGCTGAAGGACAAGCCGGGCCGCAAGGTGATCTGGGTGATCTGGGCTGGCGCCGGCAATCCGCTGGCCAAGCTCCAGGACATGGACCCCAAGCGCTACGGCATCGAGCTCTCGACCGGCGGCAACATCCTCCCGGCCCTGGCCGCTTATAAGAGCCTGCCCGGCATGGAAGGCGCGACCTATTATTACTACGACATCCCGAAGAACCCGGTGAACGACTGGCTCGTCGCCGAGCACCAGAAGCGCTTCAACGCGCCGCCGGACTTCTTTACCGCGGGTGGTTTTGCCGCCGCGATGTCCGTCGTCGCCGCCGTCACCAAGGCGAAGTCGACCGACACCGAGAAGCTGATATCAGCGATGGAAGGCCTGGAGTTCGACACGCCGAAGGGCAAGATGGTGTTCCGCAAGGAAGACCATCAGGCGCTCCAGAGCATGTATCACTTCAAGGTCAAGGTCGATCCGAACGTTGCCTGGGCCGTGCTCGAGCCGGTGCGCGAGCTGAAGATCGAGGACATGAACGTTCCGGTCCGCAACAAGCGCTGATAACAGATCTCCTCTCCCCGCATGCGCGGGGAGAGGATCCTTCCTTAATTCCAGAGTTATCCCGATGGCCCTGACGTTAGAGACCCGCGACCTCACCATCCGCTTCGGCGGCCATGTCGCGGTCAACAACGTCACCTGCAGCTTCCGCCCGGGCGAGCTCACCGCCATCGTCGGGCCGAACGGCGCCGGCAAGACCACCTATTTCAACCTGATCTCGGGCCAGTTGCGCGCATCGAGCGGCAGCATCCTGTTCGACGACACCGATATCACCCAGCATTCCGCGCCGCTGCGCACCCGCGCCGGCCTCGGCCGTGCCTTCCAGCTCACCAACCTGTTCCCGAACCTGACGGTCGAAGAGAACGTCCGCCTCGCGGTGCAGGCGGCGAACGGCACCCATTACGACATGCTGCGGCCCTGGATGGTCCGCCGCGACCTGATCGCGCGCGCCGATGCCATCCTCGACCAGGTCGCGCTCGGCGGCCGCCGCGGCGTCGCCGCGACCGCGCTGTCGCATGGCGACCAGCGCAAGCTCGAGGTGGCGCTGATGATCGCGCTCGAGCCGAAAGTGTTCATGTTCGACGAGCCGACCGCCGGCATGAGCATCGACGAGGTGCCTGTTGTCCTCAACCTGATCGCGCAGCTCAAGCAGGACAAGAGCAAGATCATCCTGCTGGTCGAGCACAAGATGGACGTGGTCCGCTCGCTCGCCGACCGCATCATCGTGCTGCATAACGGCCAGCTCGTCGCCGACGGCCCGCCAGCGGAGGTGATCGCCTCGCCGATCGTGCAGGAAGCCTATCTCGGCGTTGCTCCAAAGAGTGCAGCATGACCGACCTGCTCAAACTCTCCGGCGTGCACACCCATATCGGCCGCTACCACATCCTCCAGGGCATCGACCTCGCGGTCCCGCAGGGACAGACCACGATGCTGCTCGGCCGCAACGGCGCCGGCAAGACCACGACGCTGCGCACCATCATGGGCCTGTGGCAGGCTTCCAGCGGCGAGATCAGCCTCGCCGGCGAGCGTATCGAGAGCCGCGCCACGCCCGATATCGCGCGGCTCGGCGTCGGCTATGTGCCCGAGAGCATGGCGGTGTTTTCCGACCTCACGGTGAAGGAGAATCTCGTGCTGGCGGCCCGCGACGGGCCGCTCGACGACACCCAGCTCGACTGGATCTTCGGTTTCTTCCCGGCGCTGCGCCGGTTCTGGCTCTCGCGCGCGGGAAGCCTCTCGGGCGGGCAGAAACAGATGCTCTCGATCGCGCGCGCGATCATCGAACCGCGCAAGCTGCTGCTGATCGACGAGCCGACCAAGGGTCTGGCGCCCGCCATCGTGATGGCGCTGATCGAGTGCCTGAAGGAGATCAAGCGCAAGGGCGCGACGATCCTCCTGGTCGAACAGAATTTCTTTGCCGCCCGCGAGCTCGGCGACAGCGTGCTGGTCATGGACAACGGCACCATCGTCCATCGCGGCGAGATGGCGGCGCTGGCCGTCGACGTGCCGCTGCAGGAACGGCTGCTGGGCCTGAGCCTGGAGGCGCATCAGTGACTGAACTCGCCGCAACCGATCCGCTACCGAAGCCGAAGCGCGACATCGCGCCGATCCTGCTGCCGATCGCGCTCGCACTTCTCATGATCCCGCTGATCGGCTCGACCAGCTCCTGGCTGACCCTGACCGCCGCGAGCCTCGCCATGGGCATGATGATCTTCATCATGGCCTCCGGCCTGACGCTGGTGTTCGGCCTGATGGACGTGCTCAATTTCGGCCATGGCGCCTTCATCGCCGTCGGCGCCTATGTCGCGACGCTGGTGCTGGCACCGTTCGCGGCGTCGGTGCAGGCCGATTCGCTGTGGGTGAGCCTTGCGGTGCTGGCGCCCGCCGCGCTGCTGTCGATGGCCGTGTCCGGCGCGCTCGGCCTGATCGTCGAGCGCGTGCTGATCCTGCCCGTCTACGGCCAGCACCTGAAGCAGATCCTGATGACCACCGGTGGCCTGATCGTCGCCGAGCAGACGCTCTATGCGCTGTGGGGGCCGCAGATCATCCCGATGCCGCTGCCCGCATCGCTGCGCGGCTCCTTCATCCTCGGCGACGTCGCGATCGCCAAATACCGCGTGCTGGCGATGCTGATTGGCCTCGCCGTCTTCATCGCGATCCAGCTCGTGCTCAACCGCACCAAACTCGGCCTTCTGATCCGCGCCGGCGTCGAGAATCGCGAGATGGTCGAGGCGCTCGGCTACCGCATCCGCCGCCTGTTCCTTGGCGTGTTCATGACGGGATCGGCGCTGGCCGGGCTCGGCGGCGTGATGTGGGCGCTCTACCGCGAGCAGGTCCACGCCTCCATGAGCGACGATCTCACCGTGCTGATCTTCATCGTCGTCATCATCGGCGGCCTCGGCTCGATCGGCGGCTGCTTCATCGGCGCGATCCTGGTGGCAATGGTCGCCAATTACGGCGGCTTCCTGGTGCCGAAGCTCGCCCTCGTCTCCAACATCCTGCTGATGGTCGCCATTCTGATGTGGCGGCCGCGCGGCCTCTATGCGGTGACCAGCCGATGATGATCCTGTCAGGCGATCCGCCGAAGAGCCGCGTCCTCACGCTCGTTCTCGTCCTCATCATCCTGGCGCTGGCGGCGACGCCGTTCCTGTTCCCGGGCGCCAAGGCGTTGAACGTCGCGGCCAAGATCTGCGTCTTCGCCGCGCTGGTCGCCTCCTACGATCTCCTGCTCGGCTACACCGGTTCGGTGTCGTTCGCGCACACCATGTTCTACGGCATCGGCAGCTACGCGATCGCGATCGCGCTGTACGGGATGGGTCCGAATTGGGCCGCAGTCGCAACCGGCATCGTGGTCGGCCTGCCGCTCGCGGCTCTGCTCGCGCTCGCGATCGGCCTGTTTTCGTTGCGGGTGGCCGCGATCTTCTTTGCCATGATCACGCTCGCGGTCGCCTCCGCCTTCCAGGTACTTGCCTCGCAGCTCTCGTGGCTGACCGGCGGCGAGGACGGGCGCAGCTTTCAGCTGCCCGAGCTGCTCCGGCCCGGCACCGTGCTGATCTCCAGGAACCTGTTCGGCTTCGAGATCAACGGCCGGATCCTGACTTTCTACCTGGTGTTCACCATCTCGGCCCTGATGATCCTCGCTCTGTTGCGCGTGGTGAACTCGCCATTCGGGCGCGTGCTGCAGGCAATCCGCGAGAACCGATTCCGCGCCGAGGCGCTCGGCTTCCGCACCGTCTTCCATTTGACCTACGCCAACTGCCTCGCCGCACTGGTCGCCGCCAGCGCCGGCATCCTGAACGCGCTGTGGCTGCGCTATGCCGGCCCCGACACCTCACTCAGCTTCTCCATCATGCTGGACATCCTGCTGATGGTCGTGATCGGCGGCATGGGCACGATCTACGGCGCGATCATCGGCGCCACCATCTTCATCCTCGCCCAGAACTACCTGCAATCGCTGATGGGCGTCGCCTCCAAGGCGGCGTCGGAAGCCGGCCTGCCGCTGCTGCCGGGGCTGTTGCATCCCGACCGCTGGCTGCTCTGGCTCGGTCTGCTCTTCATCGCCAGCGTTTATTTCTTCCCGACCGGCGTGGTCGGACGGCTGCGCAATGGCGGCGGCGACAAGAGCGCGGGCGCCTCGCATTAAGCCGCCATTGACGATGAATCGCAGCGCTTGGGCGAACGCGGTGCAACCGTGGCGCGAGGCGCGACGATTCCCGCGTTGCTGGATATCCGTACAAATGCGCAACCGGCTTAAGCCGTAAGTAACCGGCTTTCCTAAGCTTTGGGCCATCTGTCCGTAGTATTTCTGCTCCCTCAGGGAGTGGGAATGCGCCGGGTTTTTTCGGGGATGGCAGATACGATGGTCCTGGCCGCGAAGAGCGGCTGGGACGCTGCCATGCGGCGCGGCCCCGTGCTGTGGCTGACCGTGTCCGGCGCGTTGCTGGTGGCCGGCATCTTCGCCGTGACCGCCATGGCCGTCGGCGAATTCCGCGAGCGTACGCTGACAAATCGCGAGCGCGAGCTGGAAAACACGGTCCAGCTGATCGCGCGGCATTTCGATCAGCAGTTCGAGGATTCCGACGTCAACGCTGCCGACCTGATCGGGCGGATGAACCTGCCTGAGATCGCCTCGCCTGCAATGTTCCGTGAGCGGATGTCGGGGTCCGCCGCAAACGAGATGCTGCGGGGCGAGGTCAGCGCCGTGTCCCACCTCGGTGACATCGCGATCTACGATGCCGACGGCGAGCTCATCAACTGGTCGCGGTCGCAGCCGCTGCCCAAGATCAACGTTTCATCGCGCGCCTATTTCCAGACCTTCAAATCGAATCCGATGTCGGAGCCGGTGCAGCTGGAATCCGTGCACAGCTACCTGATCGACAAATGGACCACGGTCGTCGCGCGGCGGCTGAGCCTGCCGGACGGCACCTTCGTCGGCGCGATGGTCCGGCGCATCGATCCCGACAGCTACCAGCGCTATTTCGCTTCCGTTGCGCTCGCCGACGGCGCGGCGATCTCGCTGTTCGATCGCGAAGGCAAGATGCTGGCCCGCTACCCGCATGTCGAAGGCCTGATCGGAAGGAGCTACAAGAACGCGCCCTTGATGCGGAAAGTGCTGAGCCGCGGCGGCCAGCACACGCTTCGCGTCAAGAGCCCCGTGGACGGCGAAGAGCGGCTGGGCTCGGCTGCGTCGCTGACGCATTTCCCGCTGGTCATCGTCGCGACCAACACCATGTCGGCCGCGCTCGCGGACTGGCGGCAGCAGACCGGCTTCATGGTGACCACGGCAGCGCTCTCGGCCGCGGTCATCGCGCTCACTCTGTTTCTCATCATTCGCCAGATCAGCCGGCAAAACCGCGACGCCCAGGAGCGGCTGGAAGCGGAGAGGCTGCGGCTCGACACCGCCCTGAACAACATGTCGCAGGGATTGATCCTGTACGACTCCGCTGGATACATCGTCACGTGTAACCGCCGCTATGTCGACATGTTCGGCCTGTCCACGGACGTCATCAAGCCCGGCTGCCACATCCGAGACGCCATGCACCACCGCAAGGAACGCGGAGTATTCAATGGCGACGTCGAGGTGCTTTGCGCCAAAGTCATGCGAATCGTCGGCGAGGGCAAGGTCTCCACCAGGATCCATGAACTGCCCAACGGGCGTGCCTTCCAGGTCATAAACACCCCGCTCCCGCAGGGAGGCTGGGTCGCCACGATCGAGGAAATCACTGAGCGGCGCAATCTGGAGCAGGAGCGCGATCGCAACTACACGTTCCTCCGCGAGATCATCGATCACATCCCCTCCCAGATCACCGTGAAGGACGCCCAGACGCGGCGATATCTGCTGGTCAACCGGATTGCCGAGGAGACGTTCGAGAAATCGGGTGACACGATCGTCGGCAAGACCGCGGCCGATATTCTGCCGGAATCGGACGCCGACATCGTCACGCGCGATGATGACGCCCTGCTGCAGTCGCCCGATCGGCTGTGGCTGAACGAACAGTCCTGGAAGACGCGGAGCGATGGCCAGCGGCATACTATATCGAAGCGCATCGGCATCCGCGACAGGGCCGGCGAGCCGCGCTACATCATTAACGTGATCGAGGACGTCACAGAACAGAGAAAGACCGACGAAAAGATCGAACACATGGCGCATTACGACGCGCTGACCGACCTGCCGAACCGCACGCTGTTCCGTGAACAGATCGAACGCGAGCTGGCCAAGGTCGCCGGCGGCGGACAGTTCGCGCTGCTCTATATCGACGTCGACGAGTTCAAGGGCATCAACGATTCACTCGGCCATCACGTCGGCGACGAACTCTTGAAGGCGATCGCCGGGCGCCTCCGCAGCTGCCTCAAGCGGGGCGATCTGATCGCGCGGCTCGGCGCCGACGAATTCGCGGTGATCCAGACCGGGATCGACTCCGCCTCCGACGTGCTGTCATTCGTGACGCGCATCTATGAGGCGATCCGCCGGCCCTATCGCTGCCTCGGCCATCAGCTCTCCACCGACGCGAGCATCGGGATCGCGCTGGCGCCGCAGGACGGCACCGATCTCGACCAGCTCATCAAGAACGCCGACCTCGCGATGTACGGCGCCAAGGCGGAAGGTCGCCGCACCCACCGCTTCTTCGAACCGGCCATGGATGCGAGCGCCAGGGCGCGCCTGACCATGGAGCAGGACCTGCGTCAGGCCCTGGCGTATGGCGACTTCGAGATTCACTACCAGCCGCTGGTCGATCTGCGCACCAACGAGGTCTCCGGCTGCGAAGCGCTGCTGCGCTGGCGCCATCCCGAGCGCGGCATGGTGTCGCCGGCGGAGTTCATTCCGGTTGCCGAGGATACCGGCCTGATCAACGAGCTCGGCGACTGGGTGCTGCGCACGGCCTGCAACGAGGCCGCGACCTGGCCGGCTCACGTACGGGTTGCCGTCAACGTCTCGCCGGTGCAGCTCAAATGCGACACGCTCGCGCTCAGGATCGCCAGCGCGCTCGCCGCCTCCGGGCTCGATCCGCGCCGGCTCGAGATCGAGATCACCGAGGCCGTGCTGATCCGCGACGACGAGGCCGCGCTCTCGATCCTGCACCAGCTCCGCGCGATCGGCGTGCGCATCGCGCTCGACGATTTCGGCACCGGCTACTCCTCGCTCAGCTATCTGAAGCGCTTCCCATTCGACAAGATCAAGATCGACCGCTGCTTCGTTGCCGACATCGCGGAGACGAGCGGGGCGCCCGTCATCGTTCAGGCGGTGGTGAATATCGCGGCCGCCAGCAACATGACCACCGTCGCCGAGGGCGTCGAGACCGCGGCCCAGCGCGAGATGCTTCGTACGCTCGGCTGCACGGAGATGCAGGGCTATCTGTTCAGCGCGCCGAAGCCGGCCGCTGAGGTGAGAAAACTGTTCGGCCCGGCCGACGCCGTGCCGGTGGCAGCGGTGGCCTGAGATGGCGAAGCCAGCCAAAGCCGTCGACGTTGCGGACTCCTATGCGGTGCGGCTGATGCAGCATCTGGTGGTCCCGACCTTCGTGATCGACCCCAGGCGCCGCGTCGTGATCTGGAACAGAGCCTGCGAGCGGCTGACCGGCGTCGCCGCCTCGGAGGTGATCGGCACCACGAAACACTGGCAGGCCTTCTACGAGACGAAGCGCCCTTGCCTCGCCGATCTCGTCGCGCTCGACCGGCCGGGGCAGCTTCCGGAATTCTATTCGGAATATGCGGCGCGCGGTCATAACGGGCTCGGCTTCAGCGCGGAGAACTGGTGCGTGATGCCGAAGCTCGGCAGCCAGCTCTATCTCGCCATCGACGCCGGCCCGATCCACGACGAGGCCGGCAATTTGATCGCCGTGGTGGAGACGCTGCGCGACCTCACCGACCAGAAGCGTGTCGAGACGGCGCTGAAGGAGCTTGCCACCAAGGACGGGTTGACCGGCCTGTCGAACCGCCGCTCCTTCGACCAGATGCTGATGACGGAATGGGCCCGCGCCCAGCGGACGCAAAAGCCGATGGCGCTGCTGTTCGTCGATGTCGATCATTTCAAGCTGTTCAACGACCGGCACGGCCACCAGAGCGGCGACGAATGCCTGCGCGCGCTCGCCGCCGTCGTCAGCCGGCATGCCATGCGACCGCTCGATCTCGCCAGCCGGTATGGGGGAGAAGAATTCGCGCTAATCCTGCCGGACATGGATTGCGATGCCGCCTGCGCCGTCGCCGAGGAAATCCGTTGTGCCGTCATGGCCTTGCGGATCGCTCATGGCGCGGACGGTGCCAGCGACCACGTCACCCTCAGCGTCGGCGTCGCCAGCCGGGTCCCCGGCGATGCCGACGGCGGCCCCGACCGGCTGCTTGGATCGGCCGACCAGGCGCTCTATGCGGCCAAACGACTCGGCCGCAACCGCGTCATCTGCGCCGAACGGGTGCTTGCCGAGTTCGCCGGCCTCGCCCAGGACGGCGTACAGGGGAGCGTTCCAGGTCCTGGCGGCCCCACCGCCCGCAAATCGGCCTAATCGACGCGGCGAGAAGCGGTTGCCCGCCCCTCGCCAATCGGCTAAATGAAGCCTCGCTGCACCCGTAGCTCAGCTGGATAGAGCGTTGCCCTCCGAAGGCAAAGGTCACACGTTCGAATCGTGTCGGGTGCGCCATTAAAATCAAGTATTTATGAGACTTTTGGCTTCCGGCTCGACCCTTCGGGTAAGCACCGGGTAAGCAGGAGAATTGCACTCGTGGTACGTCGAACCCTATTGCTCGCACACCTGACCGTATCCATCGCAAGCACGCAAGCTTTCGCATGGGACGGGACCAATACGACAACCGGCACCAGTGTCGAGATCGAGCGAGGCCAGCTTGTTCGGTCCGGTCGGACGATAGAGGTGTACGACAGCGAGCGCGGCTATAAGGAATACGATGTGGACAGCATTCGACGGTACGGCCGATCTGTCGAGATCGAGGCTACGGATACCGAGACCGGAGAAAGCACCACGCTAGAGATGGATGACGACTGAGTTGAACTCACTAGATTTCTTTCACTTTGGCCGAGAGATTGAAAATTTAGTGCCTTCGATGATCCGACCGATCCCGTTTGCTTTGGTATCATAGTCATACATACAATAGAGCAGCCAAAGCTGCTTCCACAGCTCGTCATCCGGCTTAAGGAAGCTGACAGACAGTCCCAGGCTCCGCGCTTCGTCATAGTCGATCACCGCACCATGGGACATGTAACCGTCCGCGGTGGATATTTTCTTCAGGACGTCCTCGATTTCTTGCGCGGTCTTACCCTTCATCATTCCTTTCTCGAGCAAAGTCGTCGCGAGCTGTCGCATCCGTTTCACTGCGAGTTGCGCAAGCTGTTGAATATGGAATGGCTGACTAGGATCCTTGCCTAATATTTCGCAAGGTATGTTAAGCCCGTTCGCGGTCCACTGCGGATCGATTGGCCCCAGTTCGGAATTGATTCCGAGCATAATCTCGTTGGACGAAAGAGCGATCACAGTGCCTGCTGATTTGGCCCAGCTGGGCACAATCACTCGCCAGGACTTCAAGCGCTGCCGGAGTATGCCGATGAGCTTCTCAGTGGCATCGACATTGCCACCGGGCGTTTGAATGAAAAAATCTGCTTCATCACCATCGACCCCCGAAAGAATTTCAGCAAGATCATCAGGATCAGTGTGATTTATGATTTGGTCGAGCTGTGCGAAGTACACAAAAATAGGGCGCTTGGTAGCGCCCTGTATATCGCCTATCAGTAGCTGGCGAAGGTAGCGGTCCTTTTCCTTAACCCAGAACTTGGGAGATTGAGAAGGAATGAGCTGACTGCGTGGGAACCGATCCTTCGCGGTCGTCGCTTCGTTGGTCATTGTGTGCACCGGGCTCCCTGAACACCGTCGAGCCGCGCAAATTACGCTCCGACTTGGGCGTATCAAAAGTGAGTCCAAGCGGGTTGTCCAGTCGCACCAACCGCTCATTCTGGCTGTCATATTGTGCCATTGAGAAACCTCGCAAACCGGCCAAATGGGCCTTGACAGGCCCTGACTCAGGAAAATGGAGAGCTTCCCGCAGGTTGTCAAATTAACCGATCATTAGGAATTTGGCTGAGTCTCCTGTCCGATGGTGAAGGATTAAGTGGCTATTTGCTGGCCTTCAGGAACGGCAGGATTCGTTTGCCAGGCCCTGGACCGATGGGTAGGCCGATCGGAGGAAACCTCTCCAGAGTCTTCCCAGCCCCTCCAAGACGCCAAAAATAAATTTGCGAGCAGGCCCGTGGCCCACCGCTCCTGGCGCGTGCCACCGTTTTCGGGGGGGGCGTTATGACGCATGGCATTCAGAGGGTCGCTTCGCTGCCGCCAAAGGAACTAGGCGCCAGAGCGAGCCCGCCGGCTGCCGACGATGCGCAAAAGGTGACTCGCGATTATCAACATCTCTGCCGCCTCTTTCGGATCCGATAGATCAACATTCCGGTGGCTCCTCGGGTTCTTGAAGACGCTGACGGCGCCGGCCATGAACTGCTGCATACCCTGACGTTCGCCACCCGGGTCGGAAGAGAGCATCAGCGGTCCGTTCTCTGCATTGAACGCCTTGGCCACCATCGGCATGCCATGCGCCTCTGCAGGCAAGCCTGCGGCTTCGCGTATTTCGGTCTCGACTAGTTTGAACGCCTCGAACACCGCGGCATCGTAGCGGCCGATCTTGAATATCTCCGCTGAAGCGTCTCTCACGTCCGGATGCAATAGAAACTCAGGAAGAAGCCGTTCGATTTGAAGTCTCTCAAGATCGGCCTCTGGTTCAAATTCGGCCCCCGCCCTGCTGAGGACATACCGTGCAGCCGACGGCTGGCTTAAATCCGGCACCGCGAGCAGCATCTGCTGCGCCCACATCATGCCTTCCGAAATCCGCTGCATGAGCCAGGGCGGAGAACCTTGATTGGCGAACCAATGGTTGATCTCAGTTTGAAAGTTGTGCGGCGAGAAGCGCCCGTGCTGGACCTGCATGTGAAGCACGATTGCGACGCCAACTTGCTCGGGCGAGGCGCGGTTCAATTGCTCAGTTGACTTGAACGAATGATTAAAGAGCTTCGGCACTACAAAACCTCATCTGCTAGTAAGATCGATTCCGAATCCAAACCCCAATCGATCTTCAGGGGAGCATCACGTCTAGCCCCTCCTTTGACTTGCTCTTAAATATGGGCTCTAACTCTATCACAGATTGCAAGAAGTGACGCTGGCATTTTCGTCCCAACCGCTGTGCGCCGTGCAGGACATACAAGGGGTCGGCAGCGCGCCCGCATTCTTCAACCGACTTTCGCCCGGCGGGACGGCGAAACCACCGAGAAGACCATCAGCCTCAAAGGGGAAACAGGACAGATGAAGCGAACCGGCGTTGCAGTGGTAGCTACCATCCTTTCGATAGTCCCGGCATTCGGCGACTGCGACGAAGTCGTCGGGAAGCGAGTGGCATCGCAGGTGTCTAGCGATTTTGCGACACTCGTCGGGTTTACAAAGGCGAGCTGCGCGGTAACTGCTGATGGCCATCAATGCTCCCTGCTCTGTCTCTCGGATCTCAATGTCCTCGGTGATAATCGCAATCTGGCCCTCGCCATGATTACGGCTTCAGCGGGAAAGAGGATGAGAGATGCGGGTCTGGGCAAGTTCGCCAGGGTAACTTTTGCCGATCGTGAACTCCTGAGCGCTCGTAAGGCCCTTACGATTTCAGCGGTTGATGCATCTACGATGCAGCAATCCATCGCGAAAGCCGGGGGCGAGCACCCTTTGGTCGTATCGGCCAGGGTGGCGGGGGCATACCGGACAATCGAGATTCCTAAGACCGGGTCGAAGAAATGAAATGCGCCACCGGCCCTTCGCGGCTCCAGAGGGAGCCGCCCATTGCTGTTGCTCCGGCGCCCGCAATGGGGAATCATGCGGCCTGTGGGGGCCGGGCAATGGTGTTGCGTGTCGTAAGCGAGCAGTCCGAAGCGGATATCAAGAAGCAACGGGCTCATGACCAGTTAAGCCGTGACCTTCGCAGATTTGCCGCGAACTTCCTTCGATTGACCAGCGGCTCAGGCAAGGCACTGGAGCTTTTACCGCAACTTGAAAAGTTGTCTGCATCCATCAAAGCCTATGCCGATGCTTACGACGGCGCTCTCCCGTCTCAGAAAACCGTTCACCAGATCCTCGACAGTCGAGCGGCGCTAATCGAGTATCGGCCGTGGATTAAGGACGTTGACGAGGCATCAAGGCGCCGCTGGGAGGCGGACGGCACCTATGCCAGGAACGATGCCGTCGCCGGAATCATCAAGGCCGGGCTAAGGATGGTCGCCTCCGAACTTGTCGATCAATTAACTCAGCATAGCGCAGCTGAAGATCTATTTTATGAGCAAATTCGGCGCCTAGAGGATGTCAGAGAGAAGAGTAGGCGCCAGAACAATCCCAAGAAGTAGCGTCCCCTGCATGAGGCCCAATGACAGCATCAATGCGCTTCTACATCTTCGCCGAAGATGGCCTTCAACGTATCTCGCACCGGGTGATGGACGGTTTGGTTCATGGATACGATGCGATGCCGCAATTTGCTGGAACCAGGCAGAAGATTGCAAACGTGATTGTAGAGCTGGAGGAAGGCAAACCGGCTCGAATTACGAGAGTGGATGGCAGCTACCTGCACTTTGATGCAGCCGGCAAAGTTCACGAGTCTCTCGTCAACAGCGGCTTCGAGGCAATGGAAACGTTCGATGCCTTAGAGCGGTCGAAGCGGATCAAGTCGACGGTGGTCGATCTCTCTCCAAGATTGAAACGTGAAAAATGGGAACGAGAGCACAGGTGGGAGCTATCAAAAAATGAGCTCGACGCGATTTCCGCTGATCTATGGAAAATGAAGAGAGCCGAGGTCGCAAAGGTGGTTCAAGCTAGGGGGATCAAGCCCAATGCTCCACCTTTGACTTCTGAAGCGCGTAATGCGGTTCGCGAAATTGAAACTCATATTTTTGGTGTTCATGGAAAGCTAGACCATCTAGGCGAAGCGGCTTTAAAGGCGTTGGCATTCGAAGCACGGTCACGGGCCTCGAAAGATTTCAACGATGCGATTTGGCTGGGTATCGCGGGCGCAGCAGACCGGCGCCGAGAAATTCTGACACGCCACCGGACCGGGTCAGGCGTTTGGTATGCGTCTATTGATGTCATTCGTTGGGATAGGTCCAAGCGTTCAGGGGAGACCGAAAGCTTCGTGCATGAGAGGTGCAATTCAAAGAAGCTGGCGGAGGAGGCGGCGCGCCGTCTCTTGGTCGAGAACGCAAAATACTTCAGCGCGGAGACATCGGTAGAGGCGCGCGTGGTGTGCGAACTTGAATGGTACGACGCAGGCTCTGACGATGATGATGAGTAGGCGGGTGCTGTGATCAGGCGCCGGTGCGGTGCCACTGTCGCTTCGGAGGCAAGCGCCCGCCAGCGTGAACCGGCGGGCCGACCTAAATCAGTTGGTGTTCCGTCCCTCCGCCACGGCTCCGTTGAAAAGCCGGTACCACTCTCGTTCAAGCTCCCGCACTTTTTCGGTCAATAGGGCGACCGCGAATGTGGCAAGCTCCGTGCTCTCTGTGTCCGGAGCTTCGACACACGTCCCGTCTTCATATTTCAGCTCGCCAATTGCTTCATGCACCTGCAGCTGGGCGAGCCTGGCCATCCGGGTGAGGTCGCAGACGTCCGATTCGAGGCTGCAGAACGCTCGCGCAAATCCTTCTCGTTCATGTGTTTGCTGGCATTGGATTTGACTGTGCTCGTAGGAGTTCGGCGGGTTAAGGCCTGCCGTAAGTTCAGCTTGTAGAAAGCCATTGGCTTTCGCCAGTGCGGAAACTCCCCAAGCTTCGATGTTTCCGGACTCCTCGACCTCTTCTCGTATTACGTCCAGCAAGGACAATGCCTCTTCTAGTGTTGCTGGTGACGACGCCTTGAGCGCTTTCTGGGACGTGGCAAACTCATTACGAGCATCGTCTGCTCGCTGAGCAGGCGCCTCTAGGCCGGCGCGCTTATCCCATTCCCTGCCTGCCTGAACGGCAGCGCGATATCGCTTTCGCGCCGACTTGTATTCCTTCTCAACGACCTGGGTATCATCGCCTGCCGTCAGAAGCCGCTCGCGCATTGCCTCAATTTCACTGCCGCCTATTGCTGAGTAGTTCCGCCAAGGGATCAGCGCGGCAGGCCTATGACCATGCGCGGTGAATGCTGCCTCATGCGCATCATCAAGCTCAATGGATACCTGCTGC